>JAFRCB010000291.1 GCA_017404585.1 Lachnospiraceae bacterium | reverse complement strand
TTCGGTTTGCTGACGTTGCACGGATCTCTTTCAATCCGCTTCTGACTAACAGGTCAATGTCTGCATCGCTGAAGGTTGATCCGCTTGGATGATTATGCGTCAATATTCCGTCCTGCATCTGTACTGTTTTTAGAATCAGGCAGTCTCTGCCTCGCGCCTTGTGATAATGACCTTAGCCGGACACTTGGACGCGCACTTGCCGCACTGTACACACGTTGCGTAGTTGATGTGGGCAATGTTGTCCTCGACCTTGATCGAGTTGTTATCGCAGACAAGCGTGCAGGCCTTGCAGCCGATGCAGCCGGCAGCGCACTGTGCCTTTGTCGCCTTGCCCTTCTCCTGGCTTGCACACGCAACGGCATAGATCTGCTTGTCCGGAATAATCTCGATCAGATGCTGCGGGCAGACACTCGCGCACTTGCCGCAGCCGACACACTTCGTGCGGTCGACCTTTGCGATGCCGTCCACGATGTGGATCGCGTCGAACTCACATACCGATACACACTCGCCGAGACCGAGACATCCGGTCTGGCACATCTTTGTTCCCTTGCCGGGGATCGCGGCTGCGGCACCGCAGCTGTTGATACCGATGTAGTTGGCATTGTCATATGCCTTCTCGCATGTGCCTGAGCACTTGACGAAGGCTACTTTTTTGTCGATCGAACCTGCCTCGACGCCCATGATCGCAGAGATTTTCTCAGCGACAGCAGCGCCGCCGACCGGACACTTGTTGACCGGAGCGTCGCCCTTCGCGATGGCGGCAGCAAGACCGTCACAGCCGGGATAACCGCAGGCGCCGCAGTTGTTGCCCGGGAGGCATCCGCGAACTGCGGTCTCCTTGGGATCGACCTCAACCTTGAACTTATTGCCGGTGAACACGAGCATGACACCTACAAGGAATGATACGACGGCAAGCAGGATAATAGTAATAATTAATAATGCACTTCCACTCATGACCTGCCTCCTTAGCTAAGCGTACTGAATCCGAAGAAAGCCATTCCCATCAGCGTAGCGGCAAAGAGAACAAGCGGAGCTCCCTTGATCGGGGCGGGGATGTCGTTCGCCTCCATCTTCTCACGGATACCGGCGAGAAGGACGATCGCGATCGTGTAACCCACACCGGTACCGAAACCGGAAATGATACTTTCGATAAAGTTGTAACCGTCACTTACGTTGTTCAGGGCAACACCGAGGACCGCGCAGTTCGTAGTGATCAGCGGGAGGTAGATGCCGAGCGCTGTATAGAGTGCCGGAGATGTCTTTTTCAGGAACATCTCAACGACCTGGACCAGGGCTGCAATGACGATGATGAAAACGATCGTCTGCAGGTAATCGAGGCCGAACGGCTTCAGGATGAATGTGTACAGAAGATTGGCTACCGCGGAAGCGATCGTGATAACGAAGATGACCGCGCCGCCGAGAGAAGCCGAAGTCTTGATCTTGTTGGAAACGCCGAGGAAAGAACAAATTCCGAGGAACTGGCTGAGGACGACGTTATTGACAAGGGCTGCCGTAATAATAATCATAAAGAGAGACGTTTTTTCCATTATGCTTTCGCCTCCTTCTTATCGCAGTTTTCTTTCGTTGCCGCAGCGCACGTCGCGCAGCTGCCGTCGCATCCGCCGTCAACAAGATCATTTGCACGGGTCTGAATGCTCATCGCATTCATGAACATAACGATGAGACCGAGAATAAGGAACGCGCCCGGAGCCTTGACCAGAAGGTCGATCGGCTTGTAGAAGGACGGCATGATCTGTATACCGCAGAGTGTACCTGCGCCGAACAGCTCACGGAAGAACGCGATCGCAATGATACCTACCGTAAATCCGAGACCCATGCCGATACCGTCCATCGCGGACTCTACCGGTCCGTTCTTGGAAGCGTACGCCTCGGCACGACCGAGTATGATGCAGTTGACAACAATAAGCGGAATATATACGCCGAGAGCATCATTGATAGCTACGAAGTATGCCTGCATGACCAGCTGCACGATCGTGACGAAGGATGCCACGATGACGATGAATGCCGGCAGACGGACCTCATCCGGGATAATATTGCGGACGAGGGAGATAACGATATTGGAAATGACCAGAACGGCGATCGTCGACGCGCCCATGCCGATGGCATTTGTAACTGACGTAGTGACAGCCAGCGCCGGGCACATACCGAGCATCATGATAAAGACGGGGTTTTCCTTGACGATACCGTTGTAAATGCGTTCTGTATAATTATTCACAACTGCCCTCCTTACCCTGCGATCAGATAATTGTTATAGAAGTCGATAGCTGCATTGACCGCATTGACGACAGCGCCGCTTGTTGTGGACGCGCCGGAGATGGAGTCGATCTCATTGTCCGCTGTGGATCCTCCGGCCTTGTTGAGGGTGAAGCTGTCCACCTTGACATTCGCGAACTGGGCTTTCCAGTCGTCTGTGTCTACAAGCATACCCATACCTGCTGTCTCAGTGAGGGTCGTGAAGGAGATACCGATAACTGTTCCCTCTGTGTCGAAACCGACGGACAGAGCGATCTCTCCGTCATAGCCTTCCATACTTGAACAGTTGATGGCATAACCTACTATATTGCCGGAGGCATCGACTGCCTGAACAGCCTCATTAATAAATGCCTTTCCGAAAGCGCCGTCAGCATAATAGCCGGCTGCCTTCATCTCCTCGATCTGCGCGGTGACCGCATCGTCGTATTCAAATGTATCCGCTGCCGGAACAACTGCCTCATAAGCCGCGAGAGCCTTGGCAAGATTATTCTCGGCGATACGGTCGGCTGTCATCATGTTGACACAGGCAAGACCGCCGCCCGCGACGACTGTGATGAGAGTCAGGACGATAGCCGAAGGCGGAACCGCGATGCCGCTCTTCTTAGGAGCATTCATCTCCTCGACGCTCGGGATCACGCTTGCGCCCTTCTTGCCGATTCCGAACGGCTGCGGGACAGGCATGAGGTCGATCAGCGGAACAGCGAGGTTAGCTATGATGATAGCATAGGTCGAGCTGTCAGCCATGCTGCCGAAGCATCTGAAG
The DNA here is from genome assembly GCA_017404585.1 of Lachnospiraceae bacterium. Classification (GTDB taxonomy): domain Bacteria; phylum Bacillota; class Clostridia; order Lachnospirales; family Lachnospiraceae; genus Chordicoccus. The sequence goes on along the minus strand of JAFRCB010000291.1, from coordinate 10,275 downwards.
ATAGCGGACAGGAAGCCGTAAAGGCATCCGAAGATCATCTGCCCGGACCATGTCATCGGTGATGTGACGGGGTCTGTCGCCATGAAGAACGCGCCGAGCATGAAGCCGCCGCCGCAGATATGTGCCGCAATGAACATCGGGTCCATGCCCTTCTCGCCGAAGGCAGCCATGAAAATGATGAAACTTATGATACTGGATACCGGGATCTCCCAGCTGATCGTGTCGGATACAATCAGCCAGATACCGCCGATAATGATGCAGATCACGCTGGCGCCGATGTGACCCATCTCAAGTCCGAGGAACATGCGGAGCACATTGACGGAACCGCCGTTGCCGAGGACAGCGAGCGGGGTAGCGCCGGTGACTGCATCGTAGCTGTAGTCAGTCATGACCTTGCCGAAAGAGATCAGCAGGAACGCGCGGCCTGCCAGGGCCGGATTCATGAAGTTCTGGCCAAGGCCTCCGAAGAAGCATTTGCCGAACAGAATGGCGAAGACACCACCTGCTACCGCGCAGTAAATCGGAGCCCTCGGCGGCAGGCAGAGAGCCATAAGGAGACCTGTCAGAATGGCTGAACAGTCATAGAGCGTGTTCGGCCTGTGGCAGATCAGATCAAAAACATATTCTGTCACCATGCAGGAAAGAATACTTGCGATGATGACAACGGCGGAACTGAGGCCGAAGTGGCCGATTCCGACGATCGTGAGCGGGATAAGTCCGATGATGACATTAATCATGACTCCGCCGGTCGTGATCGAATCGCGAAGATGCGGCGAGGAGGATACATGCTTTAATGTACTATCTTTTCCGATTGTACTCATTTCTTGCCCTCCTTTGCTGCCTTTGCTCTCTGGTACATCATAGCTGCCGGTTTCATCTGTTTAAATAACTGAGTCAGCGGACGCTTTGCGGGACATGCGTAGTTGCAGGTTCCGCACTGGATGCAGTCGAGACCATGAACTTTGATGAAGCGCTCATAGTCTTTCCTCTCTGCCGCTTCCGCCATCATCTGCGGATAGAGTCCGAGCGGGCACACGCGGATGCATTTGCCGCAGCGGATACAATTGGTAAGTTTCTGCTGAGCTTTTTCAACGTCATCCTCGAGGAAGCATGTCAGAGCATTGTTCCTCTTCTCGAGCGGAACATCCGTATTCGGGATCGCGACACCCATCATCGGTCCACCGAGGATGATTTTCTTGGTGCCCGGCTTGAGACCTTCGTCATCGTTCACGAACTCGGAGGCCAATGTTCCGAACTTCACGATATAGTTGCCCGGATCAGAAGCGCCGTCGCCCGTAACTGTCAGCCCGCGCTCATAAAGCGGAGTGTTGAGGGCAACCGCCTTATAGATAGCCGCAAGGGTGGCAACGTTGTCAACGATGACTCCGAGGCTTGCCGGCAGTGCACCCGATTCCATATACTGGCCGGATACAGCGTGGACGAGATTTCGCTCACCGCCCTGCGGATACTTGACCTTGAGCTCAAGAATCTCGAATCTGGGATCATTGCCGACAGCGCGTCTCATGGATTCAATAGCCTTCGGCTTATTTGTCTCGATCGCGATCACTGCCTTGGCGGTCGGGAATATGCGGAGAACAATCTTGAGACCTTCTACGATCTGCTCCGGATTCTCCTGCATCAGGCGGTCGTCGCAGGTGATGCCGGGCTCGCACTCAGCGCCGTTCGCTACGATCCAGCGAATATCTTCCGGTTTCTGCGGCATAAGCTTGACATATGTCGGGAATCCGGCGCCGCCGAGACCTACAATACCTGCCTCTTTGACCTTGTCGATTATTTCGCGAGGTGTGAGTGTTTCATAGTCGGTCTTCTCCCCGACTCCCTCGAAAGGTGTGTACTCCCCATCGTTGATGATAACAATCGACTCGCCCATGATTCCGGCGTTATTGGGTCTGTGCTCAATAATTTTCACCTTGCCGGATACGGATGAGTGGATATTTGCGGAGATAAATCCGTCCGCTTTCGCTATCAGCTGACCGACTTTGACCAGATCATTCCTCTTCACGACAGGAATGGCCGGCTTGCCAAGGTGCTGACTCAGCGGGAAGACCAACTCCCCCTTGGGGAGGTATTCCACCAGCGGCTTATCGGCTGTCAGCTCCTTATAGCCCTTCGGATGGACTCCTCCTCTGAATGAATAAATGCCCATACGTTTGTCCTTTCATGATAGTTACAAGTAATAATGCTGCAAAAATCTGCTCTCGGATCCTTGCGGATCCTCGTGTCATCTTTATTATGATGCTTATTCCAAATCCCTGCGCCTCGTCAGCCTGCTCAGCCATATGCTGATTTCGTACAGACAGATCATCGGAACAGCAACCATAACCTGAGAAACAACATCCGGCGGGGTGATGACTGCCGCGATAAAGAAAATCACGACGATCATGACCTTTCTTGCTTTGACAAGCCACTCCGCCCTGATGACCCCGAGCCTCGTCAGAATGACCGAGACAACGGGAAGTTCGAAAACCACGCCGAAAATCAGGAACACGGTCAAAAGAAAATTCAGGTACTCTCCTATGCTGATCGAGTCCGTGACATTCACATCAAAACTGAAGGAAATAAGGAAATTCAGCATGAACGGCATGATAAGGAAATAGGCAAATGCCACCCCCGCCGCAAAACAGATAAGCCCGAATACCATAGCGAGAGAAAAATAAAGACGCTCCCGCTTTGTAAGGCCTGGACTGCAGAATGCGTATGCCTCATAACCTATTGTCGGCGCCGCGACTACCAGTCCGCCGACAAAAGCGATAGTGAAATACGACATGAGCAGTTCCTGAGGCGCTATATAAACAAATGTATAATTACACCTCGTTCCCAGCTCAGTGAGCAAAGTCACGATCCTGGGCGCGCATGTGAGGCTGACGGCAAAGCCGACGACAAACAGGACAATGCAGATGATGATCCTGTTCCGCATCTCCCGCAGATGTCCGGTGAGAGGCATGCTTCCTCCGTTGTCCGTCCGCTCTGCCTCCTTATTGGTTTCCGTCGCCATCGCTCTTAGATTCCTCGTCTTCTGCCATACCGTCCCGGAAACCCTTTACACTCTTCCCGAACATTTTTGTCAGTTTCGGGATCTGTGTCGGGCCGAAAATGATGATGACAATGACCAGAACGATCAATAGTTCCTGCGGTCCGATTCGCATAAGCCACTTCCTCCTCTCAGATGCCTTCGTTTATAGTGTCAGTATCAATCTGCAAATATGTCTTCCGGTATTTCTTCCGCAGGATCTTCATTTGCAGATTTTTCCGCGTTTTCATTCACAGCCGAAGCTGCCGTATCTTTATCAGCCTTTATTTCATCTGCGGCTTTGTCCGGCTTTTTGACTTTACCTATATTATTCAGGGAATCGCTGGTCTCTTTAAAATTATTTCTCACGTCCCTGTCAAGCTGTTCAAAAGGTTCCATCGCTTCCCGGATCGGCTTCTGCGCCTCCTCAAGCGGTTCAACAACGCTCTCCCTGATATCTTTCGTCATATCATCCGTCGCTTTGCGGAACTCTCTGAGCCCGGCACCGAGCTTTCTCGCATAATAGGGAAGCTTATCCGGACCGATAACGATCAAAGCGACAATAAAAATAACTATGATCTCGGTAAATCCGATTTTCATGTTCGTAAAACTCCTGTAGCAAATCTAAGAAACCAGATTTCTCAGTGTGAGATGCCTCCGCCACTGCAGGCAATGGGCTGAATATTAGTTAACATATTAATCTATTTGTCATTATAGTTTTTTGCGGAATAGCATGTCAAGGTAGTTTGGAGCCCATAACGCTTTGAATACACCATGTTTATTAAAAAATGCAAGTATCGAAATATCGATATCCGAAGCCGAATATCCTACTATTCTCCGGACGCTCCCGCCGCACATTACTCAGCTGCAGTGTTTTCCTCCGGATTTTCTGCAGCCTCTTCCTTCGGACTCTCCGCGTTCTCTGCCTCCTCACTCTCTTTGGGCTCTTCCTCCGGCAGCTCTTCCCGGAGAGCGGCATCTACCGCCGCAATGCCGGCCGCTTTTTTCTTAGTCCTCTCAATGGCGATCCCTGTGATGATTCCAGCTGCAAGCGTCACCGGGAACAACAGTATCTGCACCTTATTCTTAATACTCATTTTTTCCTCCACTTTTCGTTCAATCAGACAGGAGGCGGCAAGCCGCCTCCCGGATTCTCGCGTATTACATTTTACCCATCTCAGCTTCGAATTCTGCCAGGATCTTCGGTCCCGCACTCGTCCCTATGCGCTCGGCTCCCGCCTCTATCATGGCTCTTGTGTCCGCCCATGTGCGGATTCCGCCCGCAGCCTTGACTTTCACCGTATCACCTACGACCGACTTCATGAGCGCTACATCTTCCACGGTCGCTCCGCCGGTGCCGAATCCCGTCGAGGTCTTTATGAAATCCGGCCTGACTTTTTTTGCGACCTCACTGGCCGCGCGGATCTCATCCTTTGTGAGATAGCAGTTCTCAAATATGACTTTGGAGAGGACTCCGTATTTTCTGCAGATATCCACGATGACCTGCATCTCTTTTTCTATATAAGCGAGGTCCCCCATGCGAAGTCTTCCGATATTCAGGACATAGTCGATCTCATCCGCCCCATTCTTGATAGCATCTTCGCACTCAAAAGCCTTACCCTCGATCGTCATCTGTCCGAGCGGAAAAGAAACCGTCGCTCCGACATGCACTCCGCTGCCGGCCAGGAGCTCATGGCAGTGTGCGACCTGGACGCCATTGATCGCTATCATCGCGAACCTGTTCGTTCTGGCTTCGTCACACAGCTTTTCAAGATCCGCGTCCGTCGCATAGGCTTTGAGATTTGTGTGGTCAATCATTCCCGCAAGCATTTCCTTTGTAATATTCTTTGTATCCATGTGCACCTCCCTAGTTTTACACATAATTTTCCGCTTATCATTTTTAGGACCGTCGAAATCGAAATTCAAGTCTCCCCGCTTTTTAAGTTATCCGAATATCTCCGGCAGGTCATCCCCATACAGGGCTGAGAGTTCCGGATCATTCTCTATATACTGGATGAGCGCGTCGCGGCTGATGGCTTTACGGTAGGCAGCCAGCAATTCCTCTGCTCCGCACCCTCTGTGCCAGATCTCGGCTATCCCGTAAAGACCGGCGTCCCACATATCCAGCACTGCATTATTAAAACTGATCCATTTCGGCATCTCATCGAGATGACTCTCGATCTGCATACAGATCGACCTCTGTGAATGGATCCAGTTAGGTCCGCTGTCGGTAAAATCGATCATCAGCGTGTGCGCAAGATTATTCTGGGCAGCCATGACGCGTGACCATGAATTCGTGATCCGGGTAAGGTGATATGCAATCATCTGGTCTCCGCCGCAGCGAAGTCTCACTTCGTCAGTCCCGGTGAGTTCCCAGAGCTTTCTCATGCTGGCAAGCGCCGCCCGGGCTTTCGCCCGCACCAGCTCCCAGTCATATATGCAGAACTCCATGCCCGCGACCCCTCTCGCCCGGTCCATCTTCGCGCATTTGAGAGCGGCCAGTTCGTTGCGATATTTATCGATTACCTCCAGAGCTGCACTGCGTTCTCTCCGAAACGCGGCAAGGTCAGCAAATGTGTCTGCCAGGGAGGCCTCGTCGATAGGTTCCCGCGCGAATGGCGTCAGCCAGTCGATCATTTTCTTCATAGCCAGTGATTTTGTGAGCAGCCAGGAATTTTCAATCTCCCTCAGCTGACCTCCGAGATTCTCGGCATCCAATTCCAGGAACTCCGGCTTCCACTTCTCAAGAATCTTCCAGCCGTGCTCGGCCGCAAGTTCGGCATTTGCCCCCGCCATAAGAAAGCTGTTGAGGCTGGTCTGAAGACTGCCCGTCTGCGCCCATCCCGGAGGAAAAAGATACCAGTTGCCGAGTTCGTGCGCGATCGCAGCATGATTTGCGTACTCTTCCCGGGTCTTTTTCACGCTTTTTATCTGAGGGACGACTTTGAGAAAAGCTGTATCCGCGTCATTCAGTTTTTCAAGTGCCCGCCTCAGGGCAGCTGCCTCCTTCGCAGCCGAGGCCGCTGCCCGTGCACTCCACTCCCGGCAGTTGACATACCGAAGCGGATGCATACGGTAAATTCCCTCGACGTTGATTTTCCCGACTTTGCTGTCATCCATCCCTGCATAGATTTCCTCCGCTGCTGCCGCAAAGCGGTTGATCAGGGCTTCCTGTTCACCCATTTTCTCCTCAGTGAGCATGTCCGGACCCAGCGCGATCTGCCTCATGAGATTCGGAGCATTCTTACTGTCTGCGTACTCCCGGATCAGGGACCCCAGACTTTTAACGGCCGGCTCCGCCTGTGTATCCATATTCAGCATCTCTTCCTGATCGAAAGCCATACCTGCCTCCACGCTCATGCACAAAATGTTCGCTGCCCACCTCCTGCAGAGGCGGAATCATCTCAAACCGAGAAAAATCTACTGTTATAATTGTACATTATTTTCGGGCAAAACAAAAGACCGTCTAAAAGAACGGTCTTTCATGGAAGATCCTGTTTTATTAAGTCCCTGGCCGTCTCTCCCAGCTGTGTCCATACCAGCTGCTCGACATACCGGTCCCGGCTGACCGGCAGATCCGCAGGGGAAAGCTCAAGCCTTCTGATCCTGGACTTGACAGCCGCCGAATCCCACAGTTCGAGCCAGTCATCGAAAGCCTGTATCTTGGCTTTGGCAAATGCATTCTCCTTCGTCGGCATATAAATCACGTCGCACTCGGACAGAAAGTCTCTCAGCATACCGAGCCCGTCACCTATATCCAAAATAATGACCTCGTAGCTGGACTTTTCAATCAGGGCACATAAGAGTTCGTGCCATTCCGCTGCCTTCACATTCCTTAAATCCTCCGGTGAATGGGCCGGCGGGATGTAGTCCAGTCTGCCTGTCTTCTGAATGATCTGCGACAGCTTGAGAATAATGTTCTCATCCTCCTGGCGAAGATAATAGATCACATCCGATATATTTCTCTCATACTTATCCCGAAGCAGTCCCCCAAAGCCCGAGAATTCCTCAAAACTCATATAGAGGACCGCCCGGTCTCTGCTCGCGATCTGCCCAAGCGTCAGGGCCAATGACGTCTTCAGGCATCTCGCGACAGGGGAATACACGCCGACGATCCTGCATTTGGGCTTCAGGAATTTCTCCGCAGGATCCTTAAGACTCTTCTTCTCACCGTATGCAGCCAGGACTTCCCTGACAACGTTCATTGAAGACTGATATTTATACACTCTCGGATACCGATCGTGTGCTTTCCGCCGCATCTCCTCGGTAAGGATCACAGTCTCCGCGATATCCCAGTTCTCGACCTCACTGCACATAGCCTTCTCTGATATAAGAAGGATCTCCACGACATGGTCCTTCAGATACTCTCTCAGCTGGTCGGTACTTGTGAACGCGTGTATCTCGAACGGTATGTTTCCCCGGCGATTAACGTGCTCCGTAAAATGTACGGCGTAAGACGCCTCAAGATCGCAGATCGCCAATACTTTCTTTTTCATGTAATCCTCCTTCTCTATATCCGGGTCAGGGCAAGGATAAGAACCGCCGCGAATATCGCGACCGTAAAATGAAAGTTCTCGGCCCTCCCGCCTTCCTTTCGATATGGTTTCCGCACGCCGGTCCTGATAAAGTCTCCCACATATGAAATCAGATATGCCAGACGGGGCATAAATCCGGTCCTCCGCCACATAATACATACGGAAATGATCCCGCCGCAGATAACTGACCACAGCATGATTTTCACATTCCGGGGAAAACCGGCGACAGACCCCAGAGCCATGAAAAGCTTAATGTCCCCGGCTCCGATCATCCGAAAGAGGAACATCGCATAGGAAAGAGCGAACGGCACGGTAATTCCGCCGAGGAAAGACAGTATCCCCATAGGACCGAAGATATAGAACTGATAGGCAAGGCCGCCTGCCAGTTCAGCAGCCACCAGGTAATTCGGGATCCTGTCCGTCGTCAGGTCGAACAGCATGGCTAAAAATGAGTACAATAATAAAAGATATATGGCAATCGACATACATCTGCACCTCCGTTTAATGCGCTTTGGGAATTTCGGAGACGGAACCGTCTCCGTAAGAAAGTATAGTCAGTATACCAGTTCGGTCGACCCGGAACAATCCGGAATACTCACCAAACCGCGATTGGATTTTTCGTAGGATTTTTCGTTCTCTGCACCCTTCATTTTCGCCGACAAGCCAAAAACTCCTCTTTTATCGCTGCAGCTGCCATAACCCTGTCGTAAAAAAGACCGCCCCGAAAGCTCATTGCGCGATGACCTTATTTTATGATCATCTGCCGCATCGAGCTTCCGGGGCGGTCCCCTATTAATTTTCTTTCATCAGCGAATTCACAATATCAACGCCGGAATCGCTCAGGATCACGTATTCAGCGATCCGCAGGGCTTTACTTACCTCATTTACATATCCCGGCGGCAGTCCCGACCTCTTGACAAATTTGTGCAGATCAGGCTCTTCTTTTCTGATCCGGTCAGCGAAATGTATCGCGAACAGGTTCACGTTGCGAACTTTCACCGATCTTTCGGAATTCTGATAGACCAGTCTTAGTTTTGTATCCACTTTTTCGTCCCCTCCATCTGTAACTGGTTGTCACTATAATGCCCAAACACTATACAACAGAATCATCGGTTAATCTTTTCTAAAAGAAGAATCGCGACACCGGTTACATGAAAGATTCCAAATAAAATGGATTTTCAGCCATTCGAAGACCGAAAATTACATTTTGCCCTGATAATCCGCCATGTCTTTGTACAGCGGTCCGATCAGGAGAATCATACAGATCGCGTTCGGAACGATCATAAGAGCATTCAGAATATCGGCGATATCCCGGGCAATTTCAAATGCGGATACGCATCCGACAAAAGCGATCACCGAGAACAGGATTCTGTATGCCATTGCGGCGCTGGTGCTGCGTGTAAGATACTCAAGAGCCTTCTCGCCGTAATACTCCCATCCGAGAATTGTGGAGAAAGCGAACAGCGCAAGAGCGACGGCAACAAGCCATGCACCCGGAGCACCGAGAGTTGACTCGAACGCGCGGATCGTGAGCGGAGCGCCCTGAAGGACTGTCTGACCGTCTACGACAACTTCTTCCATGACGCCGGACGTCAGGATTGCCAGTCCTGTCATTGAACAGACAACGAATGTATCCCAGAATGTACCCGTCTCGCTGATGTATGCCTGCTTGATGTAATCATCAGATGTGGCTGCCGCTGCTGTGATAGCTGCGGAACCCATACCGGCTTCGTTGGAGAAGCAGCCGCGGGCAACACCCTTGCTCATAGCCTGCCCCATAGAAGCAACTACAGTACCTGCCGCACCGCCGCCGACTGCTGCCGGTGAGAATGCCATGCGGATCATTGTGACAAATGCGCCGGGAATCGCTGTGATATGCATAACAACAATAATCAGAGCGCCGCAGAAATAGAAAATTGCCATGAACGGAACGATAATAGAAGCCACGTTGGAGATGGACTTCAGACCGCCGACAACGATTGCCAGAGTAGCAAGGCCTACAACAACACCGACGACCCACATCGGGATGCCGGCGATCGTCTGCATTGCGGATGCAATGGAGTTGCCCTGTGTAAGATTACCGATACCGAATGACGCTGTGACTGCGAAAAATGCAAATGCGATCGCCAGACCGCGGCCGAATCCCTTGAACTTGTCGCCGTAGACCATCGGGATACCGCGCTCCATGGAGACCATAGGTCCGCCGAGCATTTCGCCCTTTTCATTTTTCACACGGTAGCGTACAGCCAGCGCACACTCTGTGAACTTGGATGTGAGGCCGAATGCAGCCGAGATCCACATCCATACCAGCGCGCCCGGACCGCCTACAGCGAGAGCCGATGCGACACCCGCGATATTGCCGGTACCGATCGTAGCAGCAAGTGCGGTACAGAGAGCGGCGAACGGAGAGACGTCTCCTTCACCGGTCGTCTGACGAGCCTCTTTTGACAAAGTGTTTCCGATTGCGTGGCCAAGGTTGCGCCAGCAGAGGAATTTGGTGCGAATCGTGAGGTAGATACCTGTGCCGACCAGAATGACCAGCATGATCGGACCCCATACGACGCCGTCGATTGCCTCAAGAACAGAAATAATACCTTCCATCTTTCTTCTCCTCTCCTCTTGAAGATTCTTAACGGCAATAACAGGTCATTCGCCCGGCGGATTTTTCGCCGAAGTGCCTGTTATAGAAAAAACCGACAAGCTTTCTGT
>JAFRCB010000290.1 GCA_017404585.1 Lachnospiraceae bacterium | reverse complement strand
TGAGCTGGAGAGCATGCTGAGACCTAAAAACTTTCTGCGGGTCTCAAAATCCATGCTGCTGAACCTGATGAAGATACGCTCTATCCAGTCGGCCCTAAACGGCCGGTTTGCGGCTGTCCTTTTGTCAGGCGAGGAAGTGATTATTTCCCGAAGCTATGTGAAGGGGCTGAAGGCGGCTCTGAGGGGAGAGTAGGATGTATCTGAGAGAGCAAGGCTGCGCTGAGGGGGAGAGCAGGATGGATCTGGGAGAACAAGAGCGCTTTGAGAGGGAAGTCTGACGGTGCTGAGAGGAGAGTGTGATCAATGAGCTTTAAACAATTCTTTATCGAAAAGCTGTCTCTGTTTTTTATGCTCACGACGCTGATTACAATCGCAATTTGCGTGATCGGTTCCGCTTTCGATGCGGACGCGCGTTTCGGATACGCTGCTATGATGACTCCACTACGATATGCGGCCTGCTGTGTGCTGCCTACATTTGCAACCTACTCAAGGCGCGAGTTGAAAAAGCAGGAGTTGATTGCCCGTATGGCTCTTGAACTGGTACTGATCGAAGCCGTCATGCTGTTTTTTGCCTTCACAAGCCCAGTCATCGATACGAACAGGATTTCTGTGGTCCTCGTTATTGCGGGCAGCGTGCTCATTATTTACATCATGGCCAGATTTTTTTCCTGGCTTCGGGAATCCGCGGAAGCCAGGGTGCTGAATGAGGATCTGCAGAGGTTCCGGCAGCTGCACGGTGAATGAACTGTCAACGTGGCTGTCGGAGACAGGTTCCGCGTAAATTACATGTCAAAAATGAAGGATATCCCGCCAGCCTCTTATATCGATCGGCTCGAACCGTTTCTTGAGCTCCTTGACCATATAGCCGCCACCGGCATCCGGGATCACCACGTCGCACTCGCCGCGCCAGATCCCGAAGAGGACTGTGCGCGGTGCTCCGGTATATCTGCGCAGCTCCTCGAGCATTGCTCGCTGAGTGGCCCGGTGATCATAGATCCTCAGGATGAGTTCTTCCTCACGGCAGTCGAATATGTCATATCTGGCTCTTATGCTGTCAGCCCACGGTTGCTGCATCAAAAGATCATGCAGCTTTGTGACACGCACGTCGGGACCGATGATCGTAAAGTACAGCACGTTATCCACGATATCCTCATCGGTACTGACATAGTTCCGGTATGGCGAGTCTTTCTTTTTCTCATAGAGGGCGTATAGCGGTTCCGCCGAGCTGCCTTTTTCAGGTGCCGGTTCGTTCAGTTTCATACCCCTGACATTGATCTTGAGAAGGTTTTCTTCGATATTGTGCACGAAAAATGGCTGCATTTGCCCGACCAGAAAGTTCGTGACTTCTCTGGCAGTCGACCTGTCCATTGTCACTGTCTTAAGGTATTCCTGCGATTTCATGTCATATAGAACCGCCCCGTCCATCGCGATGATCGGAAGGCGGATACCTATGCCGATAGTCAGTTCCCGAACTGTCGCCGGCGTCTGTTTTGTTGTGACGGAGAAGAGCATGCCGTCCTGAATAAATCGGTTGAGCTGTATCCGGGTGAAGGGTGAGAGGCTGCGGTCCTCGCGGAAGAGGACATGATCGACTCCCGATACGAACAGCGTTTCCCGGTCCCGTATTCTTGGGAAATGGACCGAGTTGGCCAGAACCGCAACGCCGACTCCGATGATCGTATCAAGCGTCCTGTTAAACACAAAAATGTAGGGGTTGGCATCTCCGATATGGTTCATCGCGATGCTGAGGAAGACGACTGCTGAGAAGTAGGAGGATTCTGTGACTTTGAGTACGACAGTCGAGTACAGGACGACACCGACGAAAATTGCCAGAATGATATAATAGATGATGGTGTTTTCGTATTCGAGCTGTCCGCCGGTAACCCAGAGGGCGCCAAAGAGGACACAAGCTCCCCAGAATGCGCCGACCAGGGTGCCGGTGATTCTGTTCCTGCCGACCTTGAGCATGTTGGGAGAGTAGGGCTGGATGCACTGAAGTGCGGCGATGATGGAGTAGAACGGTGCTCCGCGGCGGCCGCGGAGGAGGTATATAATAAGGCATATGAGTGCCGCCATGACTGAGCGGAGAATTCTCTGCCCCGGCATGGGGAAGCGGGGTTTCTTTGGTGTTGATTGCGGTGCTTGATGACTCATGAATTAAACCCTCGGTGTTGCAGGCGGAAACTTACTGCCATTAGGCGGTGGGTGGTGATTGTGCTTCTACATGTGTAGTCAGTTAATAATTATAGCATACGTGCGCCGGGGACGGTTCTTTTTGCGCGGTTTTTTCACGTAAAAAGAACCGTCCCCGGCTCTTGCATTCTGCAATCGTTTCTGCTATAGTTAGAAAGCTTGACCAGCGGGTCAGGCCGACAGTTCATTTGTACCTTCCTGTCGTTAAGCAAAACCGGGACTGACTTAACGGAGCCGCGGCTTCGTTATTTTATGCAGGCATGAGGCTGAAGGGCCCGTCTTCGCCTGCGCGGTCGGCTTTGCTTAAGGCAAAGCCTTTTTCTTTTGGGAGAAATTATGAAAGCACTGGTTTTATTCAGCGGCGGACTCGACAGCTCTGTCTGCCTGGGTCTTGCGGTCAAAAAGTACGGGGCGGACGAAGTCATCGCCCTCTCGATCTACTACGGTCAGAAGCACAAAAAGGAGATGGTGGCCTCCGAGAAGGTGGCTGCCTTCTACGGCGTGGAAAGGCGCACGCTCGATCTCGGAGAAATCTTCAAGGGCAGCGCGTGCACTCTCCTTGAGGGTTCTGCGGAAGAAATCCCGCATGAGGAGTACGCCGAGCAGCTTGCTGCAAATGCCGGCGCTCCGGTCAGCACCTACGTACCCTACAGGAACGGCCTCTTCCTCTCTGCCGCCGCGTCAATCGCTATAGGATGCGGCTGTGAGGTGATCTACTACGGTGCCCACGCGGATGACGCAGCCGGAAATGCCTATCCGGATACCAGCGTAGAGTTCAACAATGCGATTGCCGAATCGATTTATATCGGAAGTGGGAAAGCCCTCAGGGTCGTCGCACCCTTTATCGACAAGCCGAAATCCTATGTCGTGAAGGTCGGGCACGAGCTCGGTGTTCCGTTCGAGCTGACCTGGAGCTGCTATGAAGGCCATGAGAAAGCCTGCGGTGTGTGCGGGACCTGCCGCGACAGAAGGAAGGCGTTTGCGGAAAATGATCTTGTCGACCCGATCGAATATGAAGCAGACATGGAGGAATGAGATGTCGAATGAATTGATTTTTATTTTAACTGTTCTTGTGTATCTGGGCAGCGTTCTTGTCCTGTATAAGGTGTTTGGGAAGAACGGGCTTTTTGCATTTGCAATATTCGGAACACTTCTCGGAAATATTGCTGTGTGCAAATGTGTCGACATCTTCGGCCTGTCCACCACCGCCGGCAATGTCCTTTACGCGTCAACGTTCCTTGTGACAGACATTCTGTCTGAGAAGTACGGTAAGAAGGAAGCTTCGCGCGCGGTCGCCTATAGCTTTACCATTATGGTCCTTTGGATGCTCGGCACGCAGATGATCCTTCTCTTCACACCGAATTCAAACGACTACATCAGCGAGAGCCTTGCGGTCGTGTTCGGTCTTGTGCCGAGGATTACATTTGCAAGCCTTGTCGGCTTTGTCTGCAGCCAGAACATCGACGTGTTCCTGTATCACCTGATCTGGAAGAGAACCGGCAACACGAGCGAAAAGCTGTGGCTGCGCAATAACGGAAGCACGCTGACCAGCCAGGCCATTGACACAGTGATTTTTACCACACTTGCCTTCTGGGGAGTTTACCCGACCGGCGTGTTTTTCAGCATCCTGATCACAACGTATCTGTTCAAGGCGGTCGTCGCGCTTATGGATACGCCGTTTATGTACCTGGCACGCGCGATCGTGCCTATGAATGAGGAGGATTATAATGAGAGAGAACGAAAATTTGACGAAGCTGGGCAGCGCGCATACTGAATATAAGACCGACTATGATCCGGGAGTCCTTGAGTCCTTTGGCAACAAGCATCCCGGCAATGACTATTTCGTGAAGTTCAACTGCCCGGAGTTCACGAGCCTCTGCCCGATCACAGGCCAGCCGGATTTTGCGACAATCATTATTTCCTATGTTCCGGACGAAAAACTCGTTGAGAGCAAGTCTCTGAAGCTCTACCTGTTTTCCTTCAGAAACCACGGAGATTTCCATGAGGATGTCGTCAATATCATCATGAAGGATTTAGTTAAGCTGATGGATCCGAAGTACATTGAGGTGTGGGGAAAGTTCCTTCCGCGCGGCGGACTCTCGATCGATCCCTACTGCAATTACGGAAAGCCGGGAACCAGGTGGGAACAGGTCGCATGGGACCGCATGCGGTATCATGATATGTATCCGGAAAAAGTAGATAATCGATGAGACATATATGGGGCTGTCGCGTTAAGGCGTGTTCGAATAACATATAGCAGACTACATTTGCAAATGCATGCTATATCAGTGTGAACTTTGTCTGACGCGGCAGCCCTTCTGCGTGCAGTCAGAAGGTCAAGACCTGCAAGCGGTACTTGAACTTATCAGCAGTGTGCGGATATAATGGAAACTGATAAGCGAATGAATGTCAGCCGCGCAGAAGGCTGATGAGAGAACAGATGTGGAGGATCCTGATGAATTTTGTGTTTATTTCACCTGCCTACCCCGTCACATGTACATATTTCTGTGACCGCCTTAAAGGCCACGGCGTAAACGTGCTCGGCATCGGGGACGTGCCCTATGATTCTTTGAACGACCAGCTGAAAAACTCTCTGACAGAATACTATTATGTTTCCTCACTTGAAGATTACGACCAGGTCTACCGCGCAGCCGCGTTCTTCATCCATAAATACGGAAGGATCGACTGGCTGGAGTCGCTGAACGAGTACTGGCTTCCCACGGATGCCCGCCTGCGAACGGATTTCAACATTGCTGTGGGGACAAGGGAGAGCGAGATCGGGAATCTCGTAAAGAAATCCGGCATGAAGCGGATTTTTGTGGAAGCTCATATTCCGACCGCACGCCAGCACATTGTCAGTGACCTTGCGGCGGCAAAAGCCTTCATCAGGGAGGTCGGCTACCCCGTTATTGTTAAGCCTGATATTGGTGTCGGTGCAAATGGCACATTTAAGCTGAATTCGGACGATGAACTGGCCGCATTCTACAGCGAGCTGCCATCCGTTCCGTATGTGATGGAACAGTTCCTCTCAGGCGACATCTGCACCTACGACGCTGTTATCGATTCGAACTGCGAGCCGATCTTTGAATCCATGTGCACCTACCCGCCGGTCATTGATTCCGTCAACAACGATGAAAATATTCATTTCTACACGATGCCCGAGGTGCCGGAGCGGCTCAGAGAGCTCGGAAGGAAGACCGTAAAAGCCTTTAATGCGGACAGCCGTTTTGTCCACTTTGAGTTCATCAATATCACAAAGGATTTTGACGGCGTCGGAAAAGCCGGCGATTATGCCGTGATGGAGGTCAATATGAGGCCGGCCGGCGGTCATGATCCCGACATGATGAACTATGCGCAGTCGGTCGATGTTTTTAACATTTATGCCGACATGGTCACATCGGACCG
>JAFRCB010000033.1 GCA_017404585.1 Lachnospiraceae bacterium | reverse complement strand
GGCACCGGTGCCTCCAGGTCAACGATCAGATCGCCGACCGGTCTTCCGTGCTCAGCCATGAAAGTTGAGACCGTCTTTGCAAAAGAGTCTTCATCAGCCGCTGCAACTCCCTCGGCGACTCCCTCAGCTGCCGCCTCAGATGTCTCCGATTCGACAGTCTCCATCTGGGCTGTCTCTACCGCTGCGCTCTCAGCTGCCGGTTCTGCCGGACTTCCCGACGGAGCCGCACTGCCGCCGCAGCCCGTCATAAGAGAGGCCGCCATCAATACTGATAATATTCCTGCTATAACTTGTCTTTTCATCGTAGTTCTCCTTTCGCGATTCGGTCGACCGGTTCTTGTTTTAACCAATATATTCTTAATATAATAATACCCAATATCCTATTTTCTGTAAATATCCGTATGACTTGGAACCCCATACTCCGCGGTCGCGTTTGAACTGATGCCCAGAGATTCTTTATCGCGGATCACAACATTGCTGCCGCCTCCCACGCTGCCTGACAGCCCCGGGTCGTCCAAAATGTCATTGTCCGACGTGCCTGAGAGAGTAATGACAGCGCAGGCATCGGGGAACACCAGATAGTACTGTTTCCTGACGAAATTCTGCTCATCCGCAGTGAACCGGAAGGTTCCCTTTTTAACGCTTCGTCCGCCGATCGTCACGTCCTCTGTTTCCACCTCGACATCAGTGTATGCGGTCTCGCAGTAGGATGCATAGGAATGACAGAGACTCTCGGCAAACTCAGAGACTGCCTCCTCATACGACTCCCCCTCATACGAGTAAAGGCGAAGATCGATCATCTGGTCATAGCTGTCATTGACCGCCGCAAAGGCATAAATCGGCTCTTCCTTCAGAAGAATCTCTTTCGCGGATCCGCCGTTATAGGAAGTCAGTTCATCGTCGTTATAGAAGTGCCAGCCTTCCGGCAGCTGCCAGTCCATGCCTAAACCATCATTCACATAACGGTCATCCAGGTATTCACCGGAGTATTTTTCTGCAAATGCAGCCATCTTTTTCCCGACATCCTCCGCGGAAAGCTTCATGTAATCATAAGTATCCTGACCTTCGTCCGCCTTAAAGACCAGAGAGATACTATCATTCTTATCCGAAACGGTCTCGGGTCTCATAATAAATCTGACGGAAATCAGATTACCGCGGTTCTCTCCCTTCAGGTAATCCGCGTTTCCATAACCCACGGAGGAGATTTCGGGAAGATTACCGTTTTTCCGCCGGGACTTTGAAGTTCCACTGCGCAGATATTCTCCCAGAGCCTCTGCTCTTGTAACAGTGAATGACTGTCCGTCTTCTATGAGATCGTTCCTGGCATAGACACCTGTCTCGATCGCGGCTATATTGTCGCAAGGCATCAGCGCTCCGGCATAAGCATCGATAATCTCATCTATATATTCTTTTCCCTCATCTGACAATTCGTTCTTCCCGTATTGGAAGACTTCCGACCAGGGCACGAATATGGTCCCATACTTGTCGCATGTGATTTTCGGCTGTGCGGAAAAAGCTTTCTCTATCTTCCCCACAATCTCGTCCCTAAGTCCGGCCGTTTCTTCTATTTGTATCCGGGAGAGATCAGACAGCTTATCGTACTCGACGTTGTGCTCCAGGTTTCCTGTGACATAATCCGCTATGCAGGCGGTGACGGCGCACAGTTTATCTTCCTTCATCTCAAAAGTGAGGAGTTCTGTCGCATTCTCTCCGCTCATACCATCGAGTACCCTGGCACTGTAATCAGAAAAATTATAATCAGATAAGCTGCCGATATGCGAGAGCTGAACAACCATGGTATTGTCATCTATCGGATACAGATTCTTAAATTCCTGAAGCTCCTCCCTTGTAGTCTCCCCGCAGACCGCGTAATCATCTCCGATAAGATAATTCATTCTTCTGGCTGCACTGCCTGAATTATCGTCAAAGCGGTACAGACATATGATACAGCCGCCGAGAGGAAGCTCTGTATCTGTCGGATTGAATGCTCTTACAAATAAGCGGGCTGTTCTGAACCTGAGTTCAAACTCCGGACTGATGCTGCCGGAAGGGATCCTGCTGAGATCTAAATCTGCGTTTGTGCGATAGCCGGTATCGATGAGATCCCTGACGGTTCTCCACAAGGGACTGCCCTGCTTTTTGCCCGCAATGGTGATTTCGTTGCCGAACGTCACGCTGTCTACGCTCTTATACCGGTATGGATCACTCCCGAACAGTACCAGATAATCGTGTTGATACATCATTTTTATATCGCCCGAAGGCAGTGTCAGACATGAATCAGAGTACCAGTATTTGTCGTAGGTAAATTCTTCTCCATATTCGGTGACAACAGAAAACTTTCCGTCCTCGGAGAACTCATATTTCATCGGAACATTGCTGTCATAATAGGTACTTACTTCGCCGCTGCCGTCCCCGTTCATGCGCAGAGGAGAAAAACTCCAACCGGGAATTTTGACCTGTCCGTTGCCGCCCGAAAATCCTTTGACCGCTCTTGACATATCTCCTTCAAATGTAGACGGGACGTAAGTTGCACTGGCACCCCCGAGCTTCAGTATCAGTTCATGACCGCTCCACGAGAAGTCATAATCCACCTCACAGACGTCTACGGAGTCCACTGTCTCATTAAAATAGATCTCATCGGTGACTTCACCCGTAAAACCGACCGCAAGTCTTGTATCCACGGTGTCATAGAGCATTCTAAAGCACATCTCCCCGGTATCCCGCGCCGCAGATACGCTGCTGCCCTCACTTTCTGACTCCTCATTTTGAGCTGACAGCTCGTAGTCTGCCTGCATATAAGTGACGTCATCGAACGGAATGCGGTAAACTTCTACGTCTCCTCCCCTCACCGCACTGCCGAATACCATGTCAAGAGGAAAAGGCTTCACATGCCAGGTATCCGTGCCGCTTCCGGCGGGGGTAGGGACTTCCAGATCATCGGCATTGCCGTTTGTCTCCTGCAGGACCCATCGACCGATGAACATTCTCGGATTGAAGGCCTCGGCGTCATACTCCCGCTCTCCGATACCTTCGGCGCCCTCCGGAATGATATCCTTGTCCGGGATGTTCTCTATCCTTTGGGGCAATATTTTTCCTTTATATACTT
>JAFRCB010000289.1 GCA_017404585.1 Lachnospiraceae bacterium | reverse complement strand
TTTTAGAATGAAAGTGGAGGAAACACAAAAATGGTCAAAATCAGACTTAAGAGAATGGGACAGAAGAAGGCACCTTTCTACAGAATCGTAGTTGCAGACGCAAGATCTCCGAGAGACGGTCGTTTCATCGAGGAAATCGGTTACTATGATCCGACAAAGGATCCGAGCGTTTACAATCTGAATGAAGAAGCAGCTAAGAAGTGGCTTATGAACGGCGCTCAGCCGACAGCAGAAGTCGCTAAGCTCCTCAAGATCGCAGGTGTCACAAAATAAAGCAGCGCTTTTTCCAGGAACCAAATACGGGAGAAACTGAATGAAAGAGTTAGTGGAAGTCATTGCTAAGTCTCTTGTTGATCATCCCGAAGAAGTCGTTGTCACTGAAAAAGAGGACGGCGAAAATCTGATCCTGGAGCTTAAGGTAGCTTCCCAGGATATGGGAAAAGTCATCGGACGTCAGGGCCGCATCGCTAAGGCGATCCGCTCTGTCGTAAAAGCTGCATCAACAAAGACTGACAAAAAAGTTACTGTCGAAATCGTACAGTAAAAACTCTGAGGCTGTCGTGACGACACCCGGAACAGTTATGCGCGGCACATCGCCGGCCCAGGGCTGTTCCCGTGTCAGTGCGGCAGCCCTTTCTTAAAGAAAGACTGATTATTCAGTAATACTGAATAGTTGCGCCGCATGGCAGAAGGAGAATGTATGCTTGATAAAGTACAGGTAGGCGTCGTGACAACGACGCACGGGCTGAAGGGAGAAGTCAAGGTCTACCCGACCAGCGATGACCCGGAGAGATTTGAGTCTCTGGATCATGTCATGCTCGAGTTCGGCCGACAGATGATCGACCTTGAAATTGAGGATGTCCGATATTTCAAAGGACGGCCGATATTGAAATTTGTCGGTTACGACCGCATTGAGGACGTTCAGAAATGGCATAACTGCCCGCTCTACGTTGATCGAAGCGAGGCGCTTCCGCTCGGGGAGGATGAATACTTTGTCGGCGATCTCATCGGCTGTGATGTCTACCTCGAGGATGACTCAAAGCTCGGCGTAATTAAAGACGTTCTGATCACGGGTGCAAATGATGTCTACGTCGTCAAAAAAGACACAGGCGGCGAAGTCCTCATACCGGTCATCGACGACTGCGTCCTCGTAATTAACCCCGAGGAGAACAGGATCGTCGTACATCTGCTTCCGGAAATCTGACTAAAGGCTATAGTTCAGACAGGCTTCACCCGACTTCGTATACCGGCACTAACATCATCTTCATCGAAAAGCGTAAGTCCTTTCCTGCGAGCTTAGAAAATGCACGACATTTTCTGATCTCTCGGTCGGACTTACAATGCTTTTCTCACGAAGAAGGATGTTTTGAGCCGGTAAAACGAACTTTGAGTGCAGCCTGTCTGAACTGTTACGATAGAAGGAGGAACAATGCATTTTCAGGTCCTTACTTTATTTCCTGACATGGTCATGCATGGGCTTGGCACCAGCATTATCGGAAGAGCGATCGAGGAGGGTATCATCAGCCTCGAGGCCACCAACATCAGGGATTACACAAATTCAAAACACGGAAAGACAGATGACTATCCCTACGGCGGAGGAGCCGGGATGGTCATGCAGGCCCAGCCCGTCTATGACGCGTTCATGGCGGTCACCAAAGATCTGCCCTACAAACCCAGGGTCATCTACTTAACGCCGCAGGGCAGGGTATTTGACCAGCAGGCAGCCCGGGAGCTGGCCATCGAGAAAGGCATCGTGTTTCTGTGCGGTCATTATGAGGGCATCGACGAGCGCGTGATCGAGGAGATTGTAACGGACGAGTTCTCCATAGGAGACTTTGTCGTCACCGGCGGTGAGATGCCGGCCATGATGATGATCGATGCAATATCAAGAATGATCCCGGGCGTCCTTCACAACATGGATTCGGCCGAGGGAGATTCATTCGGCGACGGGCTGCTCGAGTACCCTCAGTATTCAAGACCGGAGGTGTGGAACGGGAAACGTGTTCCGCCCATACTCCTTTCGGGCGATCACGCGAAGGTCGACGCATGGCGCAGAGAGCAGTCCCTCATGCGCACGGCAGACAGACGACCGGATCTCCTTGCGAAGGCCCACATAAGTCCTAAGGAGCGCAAATTCATCGAAGAGTATCTGCGTCAGCGAAACAATTCAGACGGGCTGTAACGAAAGTCTATAAATCGGCAGCAAGCATCATCTTCATCGAAAAACGTATATCCTTCTCTGCGATCTTAGAAAATGCAGCCGCATTTTCTGATCTCTCGGTCGGATATACAATGTTTTTCTCACGAAGATGGATCCCTGCTGACGGTATCGAACCGCATGAACAGCCTGTCTGAACTGCAGGCTGCTATCTAATTGCTCAATAAAGATCGATAAAATCGACTAAAGATCCTGGTAGAAAAGGCTGGAATTAATACCGAGTCTATTGTATAATGCTAAAGTTCGAAAAAAGATTGTCCTCTGTTACGAGTGCTTCCAAAGACGGAGAAGCACATTCATA
>JAFRCB010000288.1 GCA_017404585.1 Lachnospiraceae bacterium | reverse complement strand
ATCATGAAGAAATCATAGAAGTCTCCGCCGACCTCCTTTGCCGGATCCATCGTCGCATAAATATCGAATTCCCTCCTGTCAGGAAACGCAGGATAATTCCCGGGCAGCATGCTCACCTGGATACGGTTCGCCATGTTGAGTTCCGACGCGATCCTCTCCTGCTCCGCTCTCTCACGATGCTTTTTCTCGAGCTGCACCTCTTTTTTCCGGATATACGCGTTAACGCATAAACCTATGGCCAAAGCCGCGATCATGCCGGAAAGAACAAAGAACCAGATATGCTCATAAAAAGCCTTCTCCTTGACGATAGAAACGGAAATCGTTTTGTAGCGACGAGTCACCGGTTCCTGCAGCCTCAGAACAAATTGATAATTTCCGCCTCTCAGATTCGTATAATCGACAGGCGCAAGACTGTTGCGGCTGACAGTCGTATACTCAGAATCAAAGCCTTCCAACTGATAGGATACCTGAGGATTGATCAGGGAATAATTGTACACAAAACTGTATACTGTCAATTTCCGCACGCCGGATTCAATTGCAAAATTGCCTGAATCGTCCGGATACAGGCGCGTGCCGTCCGCATCCACGTAGGGAATCGCCGCTTTCAAGACGCCTATGCTCTCATAGGGTGCCTCAATATTGACCTTCGCGACACCGGTCGTTCCCGCAATATAAAGATCCCCTTTTTCTGTCAGGGCACTGTAGGAGTTGGCGGTAGCAATACAGGGAAGACCGTCGGAAATGCCGTAATGCAGAGGTTCAATACCCTGATTAGCGACAAGTTCATCGGATAATGCGATGTAGATGCCGTTGCTGCTGAGGATCCATACTTCCCCCCTGCTGTTCTCATACAGGTCAAAATTATTGGAGTAGGGGAAAGTGTCGACCGTCACAAGCTGATAGTTTTCCGTCAGATAAGCCAGTGAATTTCCTGTCACGATCCAGTAGATATTGCGGCTCAGGTCTTTCTTTATACGCATTACAGCGCCGGATGTCAGACCGCTCTCTGTACCGATATGCAATGTGCGGGTGCCGCTCAGAATAAAAATTCCGCCGCCGTCTGTCCCGCACAGTATGTCGCCGTTCTCAGCTTCCGTGACAGTCAGGACCTCCGTGTTTGTGATTCCCGCATATTTAGCGTATCCGCTGACGACCTGATCACCTTCAATCACATTGACGCCGCCGGTGACCGCCGCGATATAGGATCCGTCCCGCCTCTCGCACACCGTCCTCACCTGATCCGAGAACATGCCGTCCGCAGCGGTAAACGCAATCACCTCACCGTCCTTGTAGCGCAGAAGACCGTATTGGCGCCAGGTCGAAAGCCACAGGTATCCCTTACTGTCGCTGACGGCGGAGCGAATGCGGATGCCGTTCAGCATTTGCACAAGATCCACCGCCTGAAGATCGACCCCTGAGGCTGTCTGCGCTCTGCGTATCGGGACATCGATCGTCTCTCCGTCTTCATTCAGAACGATTAATCCGTCGTCCGAGGCACTAAAGAGTTTCTCAGCGTACATGCAGGTGGAATTGACCACTCTCTCCGACAGCGCATGCCGGGAAAAAATGTCCGTGAAAATGTTCGTCGTGATCTTCATCACGCCCTGCCTCGTCGATGTGAACCAGAGATTCCCCTCATAGTCCGTCATGACGCTTCCGGCAGAATTCCTGAGGGGCAGTTGATCAAGATAATGGAACTCATCCCCTATGAGGACTCCGATTCCGTTTCTTGAGCAGATCCATGTCTTTCCGTCAATATATTCGAAACTTTGTACCTGCGAGAGCGGGGCAACATCCAGTGTCTTAATTTCCTGAAAATGATCCCCAAGGAGTCCATACCTGACTATTCCGTCCATCGTCTCTAAATACGCATAACCCGGATTGGACGGGTCCAGATATATGCAGTTGACGCCGTCTGCGGCAAACTCCGAGTGATTGATAAAGGAAATCAGCTTCCCCTCTTTTACCATAAAGACATCGCCGGGATTCGTTATTCCGTAGACCAGACCATCCCGGTCAGTGAGCATATGTGAGATAAAAGCGCCGTAGATTTCCGGCTCCCGCAGGTCAAGGAGACGCATATCTTTGTCGATCATCGATATGCCTCCGGTCGTCGCGACATAGATTACTCCACGGGAATCCTCCGTGATGTCACGGACAGAAGACGATCCGAGTCCGTCACTGCTGCTCCACATCCTGAACTTCCCATTTTCCATAACAGCGACGCCGCTCTCATTTGTTCCGATCCACAGACGATCCCTGCTGTCCACATACAGACACTTCACACTCGTGATCCCGGTCGTCGAAGCCATGCGCTCAAAGTTCACGCCGTCGTACCTGACAAGGCCGCTGTAACTTCCGATCCAGATAAACCCGTCGCTCGTCTCGGCAATAGCATTGGCTTCTGACGTCGGGAGACCGTTGGTAATATTGTAGAGAATGGCCGAATATCCCTCTTCCTTCGAAATCGGGTCGACAACGGACACTGCTTCCTCGAAAGCTCCCTCTCCTCCCTCTTCTGCGCGGCAGACCACCGGACTCAGGCAGATGACTGACAGAAAACAGAGCATAAAAAACAGCCGGAGCAGGATGTGCGCCGGATGAAAGCTTCTTTTTTGTCGAAGGCCGAAGACCCCGGATTTTTTTATATTGTGTATCGTGAACATATTCTTTATTTTATACATTCTCGCAGAGAAGACCCGCGGAATGTCAGACTGCAAAGTGTGTGTATCATTTCATTATCATTATACTATATGGATTCCCGTTATGTTAAAAAAATGCGAACACACCAACACATTTTTCTCGTCCCGAAAAATCTGCCTCACATTGCAGACATGGCCCCTGCCCCGGGCTTTCGCCCCGATTCGCAGACTTCTGTCCCAATCTCCGCTTATTGCCTGCAGGAAAATCATCCGCAGTTGCGCGTCCGCAACCAATAAGTTATAGTATTCTTGTATTTTTGAAATCGACACAGTAAGCCAGTTAAGCTTGTGACCGTAAAAGTGAAACTGCAATTGTGAAAGGGGGCGCTATGAACACAATGGATTGGAAAAAGTCTCTTTATGAAAAAGACAGCGATGTTCGTGAATTTGAAGTTCCGGAAGGCGTGAGCTTTATTGACAGCGAATGCTTTGCCAATAATGAAAGAATAGAACACGTGATACTCCCCGCGAGCCTCCGCGATATAGGCGTAGGGGCATGTGCAGGATGCACTTCCCTAAAGAGCATTAATATTCCGGAAGGAATCACCCGGCTGCGCAAATCCACGTTCACCGGGTGCCATTCCCTAAATGAGGTTACTTTGCCGGAGAGCCTTACCGGCATAGGTGAGTGGGCATT
>JAFRCB010000287.1 GCA_017404585.1 Lachnospiraceae bacterium | reverse complement strand
GTGGCTGAGGAGAGACTCAAGAACCTCAAGCGTCAGCTGTTCAAGTACGCGGAGAACTTTGACAATGTTCAGATATCGAGGGCATTTATCGCGCAGTGGCATTCGGTCGGTGAGATCGTCTCCGCTATGGGGCCGTGGCTCATGAACTCGAGCAAGGAGCGCTACGCTGTTCTTGCGGAGGACAGCAGGGCTGCACGTCAGGAACTCATGGAGAACATGATCTATGAGAATTTTGAGGCCTACAAGATCAACAGTGAGGCTGAGAATGCCCAGGAGGAAGAGCACAAAAAAATATACCGTGAGGCAGCCATCAAGAAGCAGATGGAATATCTGCAGAAAGAACTGGATGAGATGCATCCCGAGGAAGTGACCGAGCTGCGCAAGTTCGAGATCAGAATTCAGGAATCCGGAATGAATGAGACTGCGCGCAAGGAGGCGGAGAAGGTCCTGAACCGTCTGAAGCAGGAAGGACAGGTCGGCCCTGAATCCGGAATGCTCTATGACTATCTCGATTTCCTCCTCAGCCTTTCATGGGTGAAGGAGAAGGCCGTAAATATTGACCTTGACGAGGCTGAAGCAATTCTCAACGAGACCCACTACGGTCTGAAAAAAGTCAAGTCAAGAATCCTTCAGCAGATTGCGGTCATGAACCTAAAGAGACAGCAGTCAGGTTCTATCCTGTGCTTCGTCGGCGCTCCGGGCAGCGGCAAGACGTCTATTGGTCAGGGTATTGCAAATGCACTCGGCCGCAAATACGTCAGAGTCAGCCTCGGCGGTGCCCGCGATGAGGCGGACATCCGCGGTCACAGGAGAACGTACATTGGAGCTATGCCCGGTCGTATTATGGACGGTATAGCCAAGAGCGGAGTTTCCAATCCGGTCATGGTGCTCGATGAGATTGACAAGCTTGGCGTCTCATATAACGGCGATCCGGCCAGCGCTCTGCTCGAGGTCCTTGATCCCGAGCAGAACAACACGTTCACGGATCATTATATGAATGTACCGTACGATCTTTCAAATGTTCTCTTCATATGTACGGCCAACACCCTGGATACGATTCCTGCGCCGCTTCTCGACCGCATGGAAGTCATTCAGTTCCAGGGGTATACTCCGACAGAGAAATATGAGATCGCGAGAAGACATCTTCTTCCCAAGGCAATGCGCGCGGTCGGTATCCGCGAGGAGGGCCTTTCCGTCACAGATGACGCCCTGAATGAGATCATAAACGATTATACAAGGGAAGCCGGTGTGCGCGGACTTAAGAAGCGACTTGATACTCTGTGCAGAATGGCAGCGGTCGATATAGTCCGCGGAAAAGAGGAAGGTCTTGTGATTGACACGGATAATCTGAGAGATTATCTTGATATGCACCCGATCCGCCACGGCCTTGTGAAGAATGAGTCCAGACCGGGCGTCGTGACAGGTCTTGCCTGGACGCAGGTGGGAGGCGAGGTCCTGTTCATTGAGACATTGTTCACCAAAGGAAGCGGCAAGACTGTTGTCACCGGTCAGCTGGGAGACGTCATGAAGGAGTCGGCTCAGATCGCGGTGAGCCTTGTGAAGTCGATATTCCCGGAGAAGACAGAGCTCTTCAAGGAAAGTGATCTCCACATTCACGTGCCGGACGGAGCGACGCCCAAGGATGGACCTTCAGCAGGTATAACGCTGACAACGGCGCTCTCATCTCTGGTCACAGGAGTACCGGTAAGTCCACGGGTTGCTATGACGGGTGAGGTGTCCCTGCAGGGCGACGTCAAGCCGATCGGCGGACTGCCGGAGAAGCTCATGGCTGCCCAGAGGGCAGGCGCAAAGCGTGTTTTCATTCCCAAAGACAATGTCGAAGATCTCAGAGATGTGGCCGATGAGGTCAAATCCGTACTCGAGATCACGCCGGTCAGCACGGTGGAAGAAGTGCTTAATGAATTGGGCATTCTGACAATCGTCAGCGAGAACGTCGGTTGATAAATGAAAAAAGACACAGACTTAGGGCTGCTGCATTGAATTGCGGCAGCTCTTCTCTATTGTGCTCAGGTCGAAAGGGAGACGCCTGTGGTTTTTGATCGTACATGCATTATTCGAAATCGGAGGCTGACATATTAATTGACACCGCGAACATTAGTTCGTATAATAATGTTCAGGGATTCGGTCAGTAATTATGTCATCGCACATTGATTCCCGCAGACTTAAGAAATGAAAGCGGGAAAAATAAATCGGGGGATTTATGGAAGAACTAAAAGGACTCAGTCAGAGCCAGCGGGAGGCGGTAACCTCCACAGAGGGATTTATAAGAGTGATAGCCGGAGCCGGCAGCGGCAAGACGCGGGCTCTCTCTCACAGGTTCGTGTTCCTTGTAAATGAAATCGGTGTTCTGCCGTCCAACATACTTTGTGTGACCTTTACCAACAAGGCTGCCAATGAAATGCGCTCCCGTATCCGGCAGCTGACCCGGGACAATGATACCGGTTATATAAGCACGTTCCACAGCTTCTGCGTCTCTGTTCTGCAGGAGGATTCCCATGTGATCCAGTACCCGGAGAGCTTTCTGGTGCTGGACAATTCCGATATCGACGCTATGCTGCAGATCATCTACAGCGAGAGGAACCTGACACTTCGGGATAAGACTTTCAAAGACGCGCGGGATATGTTCGAGATGAGAAAGTGTAAGTTCGAGCCGGAGTACTATCGGGATATGATAGCCATGCCGATCGACCTTCTGAGACAGAAGTACATGAAGGCTGAGAAGGTGGATGACATACTGTTTTACGGGTATCTCTACCAGCAGAAAAAATGCTTTGGACTCGACTACAATGACCTTATCAAGTTTGTTCTTTACATATTTGAGAGCAGTGAGGAGATTAAGCTCAAGTGGCAGAAACGGCTTGAATACATCATGATCGATGAGTTTCAGGATATTGACGACCTCCAATACCGACTGATGGCTGTCCTGTGCGATTATCACAAAAATCTCTTTGTCGTCGGAGATCCGGATCAGACGATTTATACCTGGAGAGGGGCCAACATCCGCTACCTGCTCGATTTCGATAAGAACTTCCCGAATACGAAGACTATCATGATGATGGATAACTACAGATCCACTGAGTCAGTCCTTGGCGCTGCCAATTCCCTGATATCTAAAAATGTGAATCGAATGAAGAAGGAGCTGCTGCCGACGCTCGATGTGGGAGAAAAACCTGTCTGGCATCATGCGGGAAATGCCCGCGAAGAGGCGGAGTGGGTCGCGGGGAAGGTACTGGAACTGGAAAAGAGCGGTGTACAGCCTTCCGACATCACGATTCTTTACAGGTCTCATTTTGTCACGAGGACCTTTGAGGAAGTGTTCCTGAAAAAGGAGATCCCTTATATTCTGTATTCGGGTGTGCAGTTCTACAACAGGGCGGAAATCAAGGATATTCTCTCATATTTACGACTGATTGCGTTTCGGGACGATCTGTCATTTGCAAGAATCGTCAATCAGCCGAAGAGAAATATAGGCGAGCAGAGGATGAGATTCCTCAGGGAGTACGCCGAGAAGAATAACTGCCTGCTCATCGACGCGCTCACGCAGACAGTCGATCAGGAAAACTTCAGAAGGACCGGAGCGCGAAAATTTCTCGATATGATGACGGATTTTGAGAAACGCAGTCACGATATGACGATCTCCGAGCTTATCGCATCGGTCCTGGAAGAAAGCGGCTACGAGGAAGCGCTGCGGACAGAGGGGAGTCAGGAACGGCTCGACAATCTCGCGGAGCTTCGGCAGTCGATCTATGAGTACGAGACGACCTGCGGGGAGGAAGCCCTGCTCAGCGATTATCTGAACCACGTCGCGCTGTTTTCCAACGCGGACACGGCTGCAAGCCGCAAAGCTGTCAAGTTCATGACGGTCCACACTGCCAAGGGTCTGGAGTTTCCGCACATCTTTCTGGTGTCTATGGAGGAGGGGGTATTCCCGGCTAAGAAGACAGCTACACGGGAAGCCATGGAGGAGGAGAGACGCCTGGCTTTCGTCGCGGTAACGAGGGCTGAGAGAGGTCTCTATTTCACCGATTCTGAGGGGAGGAACCTTGACGGGTCTTTCCGTTACCCGTCCCGATTCATTCTCGAGATCGATAAAAGATTTGTTGACTGGGAAAATGAACCTGCGCCGGATCTGGTGAAAAAGGCATGGAGAGATATCAGCTGGAGCGAGGATTATCTGCGTTCTATGGCGGAGGAGAAGCTGCCGGAAGGGACCCGCGTCAGGCACGGTGTGTTCGGCGAGGGCAGTATTCTGCGCTACATTGAGGAGAGGAACGCTTATGAGATCAAGTTCGACGCTCATGAGACGTCCAGACTGATCTCGGCCAGGGTAAAGCTCACATGCATATGACGTTTCCCTGCAGGTAATACCTGACGCCGGGAAATCCGTTTTCGAAGATCCTGTCGGGAATCGATGCAAATCCCGCGCTTCGTTTAACAGCGGATTCGTCAAGATTATTTTGTCTGCATTCATCGCCCCTCGAAACTTCGTTAATCTGTCGATTTATTTTCTGAGATGTGGCAATGTTTTATTGAAATCTACGGTTCTTAAATTTCCTGAGTACGAAACAGTCATCTTTTGATATAATGAACGCGTTTATTGGATAGATTCAGAAAAACAGCGAGTTTTGAATAACTTGAGGAAACGGAGAGCATATGGGAGGATTTTTCGCATCAGCACAGAAGGAAGACTGTGTTTTTGATCTGTTTTTTGGTACAGACTATCATTCGCACCTGGGAACCAGAAGGGCCGGCATGGTGGTCTACGATGAAAAAGACGGTTTTAACAGAGCGATACACAATATTGAGAACAGTCCGTTCAGAACAAAGTTCGAGCGGGATGTAAATGAGATGCATGGCTGCATGGGTATCGGATCCATTTCCGACTATGAGCCGCAGCCGCTGCTGATTCGCTCTCATCACGGTGCATATGCAATCACGACTGTCGGGCGTATCAACAATAAGGATGCGCTGATCGATAAGATCCTGAATCAGAAAAACATACACTTTATGGAGATGAGCGGCGGTGAGATCAACTCAACGGAGCTCGTTGCGGCCCTCATTAATACCAAAGATAATCTGATTGAGGGCATTCGCTATGCGCAGGATGTCATTGACGGCTCAATGTCATTTATGCTCCTCACAGCTAAAGGGATCTACTGCGCGAGAGATAAAGTCGGCAGGACTCCGCTTGTTATAGGTAAAAAGGAGACAGGCTACTGCGCAAGTCTTGAGTCATTTGCCTACCTCAATCTCGGATATATCGATTACAAGGAACTCGGACCGGGCGAGGTGTGCGTCATCACAGCTGATGGGGTAACGACACTTGCGGCACCGGGAAAGAAGATGCGGATCTGCACATTCCTGTGGGTATACTACGGTTATCCGACATCCAGCTACGAGGGCGTCTCGGTCGAGGGCATGCGCGTGCGGTGCGGAAAACTCCTCGCAAAGCGCGATGGCATGACGAGGAATGAAGTCGATGCGGTCGCCGGTGTTCCGGATTCCGGTACGGCCCATGCGGTGGGCTATGCCAATGAATCCGGTATCCCGTTCTCACGCCCGTTCATCAAGTACACGCCGACCTGGCCGCGATCCTTTATGCCGACCATGCAGTCAAAGCGTGACCTGATTGCCAAGATGAAGCTCATTCCGGTCAAAGAACTGATCGAGAACCGGAG
>JAFRCB010000286.1 GCA_017404585.1 Lachnospiraceae bacterium | reverse complement strand
TGCCGCTCAAAATAAGCAGGCTAAAGCAAATGCTTATAACCCCAAAAAAGGAGCCTTCACACCATCAATGATGTGAGGGCTCCTCCTCTTTTAACAGGGCCTGATATACGTCGCGCTTCGAGATTCCCCTCTCCGCGGCGACCGCCTTCATTGCCTCCTTGCGGTTCATTCCCTTATTCTCGTACATTGCCACGTGCTCCGTGATTGTCAGCGACTCGAACGAGGCCGCCTTTTCTGCCTCGATTTCATCGGCAGACTTTCCGGCAATGACAAGCACATACTCGCCGCGCGGCTCTTTTTCCCGGGCATCCTCGATGGCTTCGCCGATCGTTGTGGCCGTGACGGTCTCAAACCTTTTCGTGAGCTCCCGGCAGAGTGTTATCTCCCGGCCTTCGCCCAGAACGCCCGATAAAGCTTCCAGGGTCCGAATGAGCCGGTGGGGCGCTTCGTAGAGGACGATCGTTCGCCGCTCGTCCTTAAGCTCCGCGAGGATTTCTTTCATTTCCTTCTTGTCGGACGGCAGAAAGCCCTCGAACGCGAACCGCCTGGTCGACTTGCCGGAGAGGGTGAGTGCGGTGATGCAGGCATTTGCACCCGGCAGCGAAGTCACCGGCACGTGATACTGTCCGCAGAGTCTGACCAGAGTCTCGCCCGGGTCTGAGATTGCGGGGGTGCCGGCATCGCTGATGAGGGCGACATTTGCACCGTTCAGCATCATATCCACCAGCTCCTGCGCTTTCGTGTGCTCGTTGAACTTGTGGTAGCTTGTAGTTTTCGTGTGGATATCGAACCGCGACAAAAGGTGTGCGCTGGTCCTCGTGTCCTCGCACGCTATGAGGTCGACCTCCGACAGCACGCGGAGCACCCGGGACGTGATATCCTCAAGGTTCCCGATCGGGGTCGCGCATATGTAAAGCGTTCCGGCCATACAGCCCTCCTCAGATTTTTCCGTAAATTCGAAGGACCTCATCCGTGTAGGTCCCGTCTGCATTGTACACAGTGAGCGGCGGATCGATGTTCAGCTGGGCTCCGCCTCCCCGGACGGCCTCAATGAGGATCATGTTCGGGGACTTGTCCGCATAGGGGTGAACCAGTCGCATCCGTTTCGGCTCGAGGCGGTATTTATGGAGCAAATGAAATATCTCCGCCAGCCTCCCCGGCCTGTGCACCATTGCAAATCTCCCTTTTTCCTTCAGGATCCCCGCCGCTGCCGATATGACGTCCTCCAGCGTACAGGCAATCTCATGTCTCGCAATCTTCCTCATGTCCGCATCCGCGGTAAGCCCGCTGCCGGATGCTATGTAGGGCGGATTGCAGGTGACAAGAGAAAAGGAAGCAGGGCCGAAAAGCGCGCGAGCTTCCTTCACATCCCCACAGACTGCGGTGAGGGTATCTTCAAGATGATTGTATGTGACGGACCTTGCAAAAAGGTCCGCCATCGGCTGCTGAAGTTCCAGCCCTGTGATACGTACATTTCTCCCTGTCTTCTTGGCTGTGTTGTCTATGAGGAGCGGAATAATGCCGTTCCCGCTGCACAGATCGCAGACTCTGTCCCCCTCCCGCAGCGCGGGATAGTGAGAAAGAAGCACAGCGTCTATTCCGAAACAGAAAGCCTCCGTATCCTGATATATAAAATATCCGTTCTCCAGGTCATCCAGTCGTATCATATTTCTCACGGCGTGTTTTCACCTGTGGGTGCTCCCTGTCCGCCGTTCTTTTTCTGATGTGTGCGTCTTCTTCTTTTGCGGGATTTTGAGGTGTGTTCAGACTTGCCCTCAAAGGCAGTATTCTCCGCCAGCGACGTCTCAGCTTCGGATGCTTCCTCCCTGGAAGCCAGGACATCATTTGCCTGCTTCTTCGGCTTCATCACGGGCTTGTCCTTCTTCGGCTGCCTTTCTTTCCGATCTCCGCGCTCATTTTTCCTGGCTTTCGCAATCTCGACCTCGATTTTCGCGGCGACCTCCTCCTCATAGGCGGTCTCGCTCACCTCTGCCTCCGGACCTTTCTTTTTCTTCTTCTCGGCTTTCGGCTGCTGATTTGCCTGACCCTTCGGGCGCTTGCTGTGCGGTATGAACGTGATCTCGCTGATATGGAACTCCTGCAGCTCTTTCTCATCGTTATCCATATCGACGACGCACTTTATGCGCTGGCGCAGGATATCGATGGACTGGACTTCGCCGTGGCGGCCCTCCGGGGTCGTCATCTGGTCACCCTTGTTCGGCAGGTTCTTGTTGAGGTACGCGTAGGTCTCCGCCTCATTCTTCAGGCAGCACATGAGTCTGCCGCAGCAGCCGGAGATCTTGGTCGGGTTGAGGGACAGGTTCTGCTCCTTGGCCATCTTGATGGACACCGGTGCAAATTCCGTCAGGTATGTGTGGCAGCACAGCGGTCTGCCGCAGATTCCCATGCCTCCCAGTATCTTGGTCTCATCGCGCACGCCGATCTGGCGAAGCTCGATCCTTGTGCGGAAAATGCCCGCAAGGTCCTTGACCAGGTCGCGGAAGTCGATTCGACCGTCGGCTGTGAAGTAGAAGAGCACCTTGCTGTTGTCAAATGTATACTCGGCCTGGATAAGCTTCATCTCCAGTCCTCGCTCGGCGATCTTTTCCTTGCAGATCTTGTAGGCTTCCTTCTCTTTCCTGCGGTTCTCCGCCTCGCGCTCATTATCTTCCGGCGTAGCCATGCGGATCATGTCCTTCAGCGGCTGCGGAACTTTCTCGTCCTCGAGCTGCATCGGGCTCAGAACGACCGTGCCGTACTCGATACCGCGCGCCGTCTCGACGATGACGTGGTCATTGTAGTGAACGTCGAAATCGCCCGGATTAAAATAGTATATTTTGCTTACGTTCCTGAATTTTACTCCGATAATTGTTGTCATTTGCTGATTCCCTTATATAAAATTACTTTTCTTACTCCTTTATGTTGTCCGCGATCGTGAGGAAGAGGAGTTCGACGGTGAGGTCGAAGTTGACATTTGCACGAATCCTTACACCCGCCTTATTGACAGCCTCGATCATGTCCTCAAGTCCCTCGTAGGAGCAAATGGTCGCTTCCCGCTTTATCTCCGCAAGCTCCCTCCGAAAGACCAGATTGTCCGTATCCCGCGTCGCTTTGTAGAGCAGAACGTCGCGGAACCACAGCGTTAAGATGTCGAAGAACTGCTGGATATTTTTCTTATCCTCCGATAGCTCTTTGACAGCCGCCACGAGCTCATGTGTCTGCATATTGCCGGCCCGCTTCACGAGCCGGATGGCTTTTTCGGTCATTTCCGCAAATGCGTCCCCCGTCACACTCATTCTTGCTCTCCCTATGTTTCCCTGTGCAAATGCCGCCGCGATCTCAGCCTCATAATCCGGCAGCATCATCTCCCTCATAAGATACTGCCTAACGTCCTCGCTCGGGACCGCCTTCAGATTCAGCCGCACGCAGCGGGAAAGAATGGTCGAAAGCAGCGAATCGGGATTATTGGCCAGAAGGAGCATGACCGCGTATGGCGGCGGCTCCTCGATTGTTTTGAGGATCGCGTTCTGGCTCTGGGCATTCATTTTTTCAACTTCGTCGATGATGTAGACTTTGTAGCGTCCCTCATACGGCTTGATATCCACCGTATTCACGAGCTGTTCCCGGATCTCGTTCACTCTGATGACATCAGGTTTTTCATGGATGACCCTGATGATATCAGGATGGTTACCGGTGAGCGCTTTATGGCAGGACGCGCATTTGAAGCAGGGCTCTCCGCTGTGGGTCTCACAACAAAGCGCCGCGGCAAATATTGAAGCCAGCAGCTTCTTCCCGGACCCCTTTTCCCCCGTCAGGAGATAGGCGTGGGATACTTTGTCATTGGCCGCCGCGTTCACAAGGTGCCTTATTATGTCCTTGTGCCCGACGACACCTTTATAGCCCCGTTCATCCATGGCAGATTCTCCACTTCCGGTCATTTATTCGCGAGAATATAGTCCCGGATTTCGCTTATGCAGTCGCCGCTTCCGGTCATTTATTCGCGAGAATATAGTCCCGGATCTCGCTTATGCAGTCGCCAAGTTCACCATCATTTGCAAATCTTCTGGTAATACCCGCTTCCAGTATCTTCTCCTCGGAGAAGTCCTCGCTGTCAGCGAGGAAGCGCCGGCACATTTCCTGATAGCGCGGCACCTCCTGCTTTTTCTCGCGCTTCATCGCGCGGAGCAGAAGGTTCTCGTCGCTCACGCTGATATAGACCGGCAGGACTCTATCCGCGCCGTAATAGCTCCGAAGCTTCCCGTAGGACACCAGCGTTCCGATCGCCAGATAGTCAGTGTGCTCGAAATCAAGTCCCTCGTCCACGGTACAGTAGGTCCACGGACCCGCGATCGTCTGGTAAGTGCGCTCCTCTATCACCTTACCTGCCGCTCGGAACTTGTCGAGAGCGGTCTCGTCGACGAAGTGGTACTGCTGGCCGTCGGTCTCGCCGCTGCGGATCGGGCGCGTCGTATAAAGTATAAGATCTGAGAGCCCCAGCTCCTTGTCCTGAAGCAGGATTCCGTGGATCTTATCCTTGCCGGAGGCGGATTTTCCCATGATATAAAAAATCTTTCCCATAATTAAACTATTCTATCGAGAATGCAGACAAAAATCAAGAGCTATGCTGATTGCCCGCGTATTTCAGTCGTCCGCGGCAGTAGTTCGGACGGCCACCCGCCGGCAGTAGTTCGGACGGCCGACGTTATAGCTCAATACAGGCGCAAGCACCATCTTCATCGAAAAACGTCGGTCCTTCCATCGAACTTGCGTAGGCGACAAGCCAAAATAACTGATTCGTGCTTGCACGAAAAGAAGGTGTCTTGCCGCCTACGCGATTTCTCCGGTCGGACCGACAATGTTTTTCTCTCGAAGATGGAAGTCTTGCGCCTTTACTCACTGCAACTACGGCCGTCTGAACTGCTGCCTCAGGTTGAAGACTCAATGAATCTCACCGGATCAACGGCGGAAGCAGCAAAATCCTGCTTCTGAAGCGAGTTTGCTGCCTTTGAGCTTGGGGAGTTTCATCGGGTCTTCGGCTGAGGCAGCAAATTCCTGCTTCTGAGGCGTGTTTGCTGCCTTTGGTCCTGGCGAGCTTCATCGGGTCCTCGGCTGAGGCAGCAAATTCCTGCTTCCGAGGCGCGATTGCTGCCTTTGATCTTGGTGAGTTTCTTCGGGTCAACGGCAGAGGCAGCAAATTCCTGCTTGCGAGACAATATTGCTGCCTTTGGTCCTGGCAGGTTTCTACACAGCGCAGAATTCTCATGAAAATTTGCGGGAACCACCCCCACTGTGGTATACTTTCACCTATGGACATAGCAAAAACACTTTCTAATGAACTGAATATCACTGCCGCACAGGCAACCGCAGTCATCGAACTTATTGACGAGGGCAATACCATCCCGTTTATTGCAAGGTACAGAAAGGACAAAACGGGCGGCCTTGACGATGAGATCCTCCGACAGTTCGATGAACGGCTGAAGTATCTCCGGAACCTCGACGAGCGCAGAGAGACAATTCTCAAATCCATCGAAGAACAGGGCAAGCTCACGAAAGAGCTGGCTGCCCAGATCTCTGCCGCCGAGACCATGGTAGCTCTCGAGGACCTCTATCGGCCCTACAAGCAGAAGAGACGCACCCGCGCGATGGTCGCCCGCGAAAAAGGCCTCGCCCCGCTCGCGGAGTTTCTGCGCGAGATGAATCCGTCCATGAGCCCGGAGGAATATGCGGCTTCCTTTATAAACGCCGAGCTCGGCATCGAGACCGCTGCCGACGCGATCCAGATGGCGGAAGACATTATTGCCGAGGAGATCTCGGACAATGCGCAGTACCGCTCGTTCATAAGGCGCAAGACACTTTCGGACGGCGTGCTCGTGTCCTCAGCCAAAGATGCGCAGGCAGAATCCGTATATGAAAATTACTACGATTACAACGAGAATCTGAAGACTCTCCCCGGTCACAGGGTCCTCGCCCTGAACCGTGGCGAAAAGGAGAAGGTCCTCACGCTGAAGGTCGCAGCTCCGACAGAGGACATCCTCACCTATCTCGATCTCAAGATCGGCGTCCGCAAGCATCCGGTCACCGGCAAGTATCTCGAGGAGGCTGCCGCCGACGCCTACAAGCGCCTGATTGCGCCGTCCATCGAGTCCGAGCTCCGCAGCGACGCGACAGAGAAGGCTCAGGAGGCAGCGATCGCTGTCTTCGGCAAGAATCTCTCCCAGCTGCTCATGCAGCCCCCGATTGCGGGCAAGGTAGTGCTGGGCTGGGATCCGGGATTTGCAAATGGCTGCAAGCTCGCCGTCGTCGACGCCACCGGCAAACTGCTTGACTCCTGCATCATTTTCCCGACCGCCCCACGGAACAAGGTCGAGGATTCAAAAAGAATCGTGAAGCAGCTCGTTGACAAATACAACGTCGACCTGTTCTCCGTAGGCAATGGGACCGCTTCCCGCGAATCTGAAGCCCTGATCGTCGACTTCATTAAGGAATTCCGTCAGGGCAAGCCCCCGAAGGGCTGCCGCCCGGATCTCTACGAGAAGCTCTCCTATGTCATCGTCAATGAAGCCGGTGCATCCGTCTACTCAGCCAGCAAGCTGGCCGCGGAAGAGTTCCCGGATCACGATGTCGCTGCCAGAGGCGCTGCCTCCATCGCGCGAAGGCTTCAGGATCCGCTGGCAGAGCTTGTCAAGATCGACCCGAAGTCGATCGGAGTCGGTCAGTATCAGCATGACATGAACCAGACAAAGCTGAATGAGGCCCTGACCGGTGTCGTCGAGGACTGCGTGAACCGCGTCGGCGTTGACGTAAACACTGCCTCCGCAGCACTCCTCTCCTATATTTCAGGAATCAACAAGACAATCGCGAAGAACATCGTGACCTACCGCGAGGAGAACGGTACCTTCAGGAACCGCAGAGCGCTGCTTAAGGTTCCGAAGCTGGGACCGAAAGCATTTGAACAGAGCGCAGGCTTCCTGAGGATCAGTGGCGGCGAGGAGCCGCTCGATATGACCGGAGTCCATCCGGAGAGCTACGATGCGGCTAGAAAACTGCTCGAAGGACTCGGCTACAGCGAGAAGGATATCGCTTCCGGAAAGACCCGTGAGATCCGCACAAGGCTGAAGACTATCGATGAGAAGTCACTGGCAGGCATTCTCGGTATCGGCGAGTATACTCTCCACGATATCATCGGCGAGCTTGAAAAACCCGGCCGCGACCCGCGCGAGAAGCTGGACGGTCCGATCCTCCGCAGTGATGTCATGGATATTGCGGACCTTAAACCCGGCATGATTCTCACCGGCACCGTCCGAAATGTCATCGACTTCGGCGCTTTCGTTGATATCGGTGTGCATCAGGATGGCTTGGTCCACATCTCACAGCTTTCCGATTCATTCGTCAAGCATCCGCTCGACGTGGTGAGCGTCGGCGACGTCGTTCAGGTCAAGGTCCTGTCGGCTGACGCGGACAAGAAGCGCATATCGCTGACGATGAAGGGACTGAAAAAGAAGCACTGAAAAACAATTTCTCCGCCTTGCGCACGTATCTTGCGGCTTAAGTCACGAGTATTGCGCGATGAAGAATAAAAAACCATGTTAGAACAGTACCGGCTATGAGATCCGCCCGGCCGGTATCTTCATAAAGACTTTTCTTTTCTGA
>JAFRCB010000032.1 GCA_017404585.1 Lachnospiraceae bacterium | reverse complement strand
GTGAGAGGATGCATGCGTGCGGCTGCAGGAATATCGTCGCAACGAACGGAAGTAAGGGCGCTTATTTCTATGACGGGAAAAACCTCTGGTTCCAACCCAGTCATCTGGTAAAAGCGATCGATACCCTCGGCGCGGGAGATTCCTTCGCCACCACAGTGCTGGTCAACTATTACAACAGTCTGGAGGCAGACCCCGACGCAATGGCAGGCGATCCGGCTTACTATGAGACCGAAGTCAAAAAGGCTCTCGAGGCAGCTGCGGAATTCTCTTCCCATGTGTGCCTCAGCAAGGGTGCTTTCGATCACGGAAAGAGAATCGTTCCCGAGGAATACGAGAACCGGGCAGTTATGTATTAAGGAGAAAATACGTTGGGACTTATAAAGCGCTCTCAGATCGCCGGAATGAACATCCACTATATGAACTATTCTCTGGACTATTTTTTAGATGCCCAGGAGCGGGCAGGCTTTGAGAGTATTGAACTTTGGGGCGGCATCCCGCACTTCTACCTGGACCCGTCTTCTTACGAAGACTGCAAAGCGCTGAAAAAGAAAATCCGGGACCACCACTTAAAGCTCGTCGAGTTCACACCGGAAAACTGTACTTACCAGTATCAGTTGGCAGCCAAAGGCATAAATTTCAAGAAGAGTCTTGAGTACTTTAAGAACGGCGTGAGAGCCTGTGCGGAGCTCGAGTGTCCGCAGATCTCTACGAATTCCGGATGGGGATACCTGGATGAGACAAGGGAGGAAGCCTGGAAGCGTTCCGTTGAGATGAATCGTATACTCTGCGATTTCGCGGCTGAATACGGCATCACCGTCGCCATGGAGAGCCTGCGTCCGGAGGAGACTAACCTGGGCATTAGGCTCGAGGATGTGAGAAGACTGTTCGACGATATCGGCAGCCCGAATCTGCGGATCAATATAGACACAACAGCTATGGGCGTTTCCGGCGAGACCCTCGAGCAGTGGTTTGCGGAATTCGGGACGGCGATAACACATTTGCACTTTATAGACGGGACACCCTACGGGCACCTCGTCTGGGGAGACGGATGCCACGACCTCGGACAATACCTGACAGTCCTGAAAGACAATAATTACAGCGGATATCTTGGGCAGGAAATCACGGACCGCCGTTATTTCAAGGACCCGATGACGCATGACATGAGAAACATGAAGGCATTTGAACCGTATATCTCAGAGTGAGAAGCCCCCGCCGCCGCAGGTAATATACGGCAAAGTATGAGACAGTCCCCGCCGCTGCAGGCGAAGGGCGGCAAGGCATGATACAACCCCCGCCTCTGCAGGCGCAGGGCGGCAAAGCAGAAAATGTGATTAAGAGAGGATAGAAAATGTTTTATAAATATACAGACATAAAGAACATCGTTGCGGAGATTATTGAGAGCAGAAAAGAAGAAGGCGGCGTGAAATCCTTATACTTCGTAGGCTGCGGAGGCTCTTTGGGCGCGCTTTATCCGGCAAAAACATTTATGCAGAACGAGTGCGCGGATATCAAATGCGGCTGGATCAACAGCAATGAATTCGTACATGCAGTGCCGAAAGATTTTGGCAGAAATTCCATCATCTGCGTGGCATGCCACAAGGGAAATACCCCCGAGACCATTGCAGCAGCAAAACTCGGAAAAGAGATGGGCGCCGCGGTTATCCTTCTGACCTGGCTGGAAGAATCCGAGATCATCGAGTTCGGTGACTATGTCATCCTGTATTCCTTCGATGCAAGTCCGGATCACCTTGCCGGAGACATCGATTACGCGGGAGAAAAGGTATTATGCGCACTGTCTGTTGCGGTGGAACTTCTCAACCAGACTGCCGGTTATGAGCATTATGACAAGTTCCTCGACGGACTGGACCGCATCTCCGTCATCATCCGCAAGGCACGAAAAATGGTTCAGGCCCGAGCTGAGAAATTTGCACAGGAATACAAAGATGATGACCTGATCTACACGATGGGAAGCGGCGCTTCCTGGGGTTCCGCTTACATGGAGTCCATCTGCATCTTCATGGAAATGCAGTGGCTGAATTCGGCATGCATCCATACCGGAGAGTACTTCCACGGACCGTTCGAAGTCACAGACGCAAACCGTCCGTTCATGATCCAGATTTCGGAGGGCTCTACCAGAGCGCTGGATGAAAGATGCCTCTCCTTCCTCAAAAAATACGCAGGAAGGATTGAGGTTGTGGATGCCAAAGAGCTTGGTCTTTCCACCATCGACGCGTCTGTCGTCGACTACTTCAATCACTCCCTGTTCAATAATGTCTATCCGATTTACAATCACGCGCTGGCGGAGGCCCGCAAGCATCCGCTCACGACCCGCCGCTACATGTGGAGAGTAGAATATTAAAGCATTTTTCTGAAAAGGCTGATCAAGTCTCGCGAGCGAGACTTGGTGCGGGATTCGGGTCAGCGCTTGTAGAAGCGGGGGCTTCCTCCACTGAGATAAAGCGGCACAATAAAAGACAATAATGGTGGAGAATACGGCTATAGGCACTTGCTTACAGCCGGTTCTCCACCATTTTTAATAACTTGTTAATTGACACCGCGAGGAGAGCCGACAGAACACTCCCCCACAAGATCTTGGGCGTGTTAATCGTTCTGAGCCCCTCAAAAAGAAGCGTTCCGAGCCCGCCCGCATTGATCGACGCGGCAATCGTCCCGATTCCAATCGTAGAGACCACCGCGAGACGGATTCCTGCAAATATAGCCCGGCGGGCCAGCGGCACCCGTATCTTTGTCAAAATCTGCATGTCAGTCATGCCGATCCCCTTGGCGGCCTCGCAGACCGCCGGGTCCACATCGCGCAGGCCGGCCGTAAAGCTCCTTAGCAGAATGTACTGATTATACAAGGTCAGCACAATGACAGCTGTCGTTCTCCCGAGCCCGGTCACCGGAATAAGCAGTGCAAAGAGCGCCAGCGACGGGACCGAGTACAGCACCGAAAAAAGATTATTCAGCGCGTCGGACACTCTCTCCGACCGCATGGCCAGCAGCGTGAGAAGGCATGCGATCGCAAGAGAGATTACGAGTGTAATCAGCACAAGCTCAATATGCTCTGTCAGCGCTCCAAGGACCTTCTCCGGGTGCTTCCTTATATATTCGATCACAGCGCTCCCTCCCAGAACTTTTCCTGCGTCCGTGCCGAGTCAATGAGTGATTTTACAAATGCATCCGCCGGATTCTGAACAATCTCCCGCGGCGTATCGAACTGGAGAAGTCTCCCCTCATTCATGACCATGACCCGATTGCCCATCTTAAAAGCCTCGTTGATATCATGAGTAACGAACAATATTGTCTTCCCGAGGCTTCCCTGAATGCGCAGAAGCTCATTCTGCAGATTCAGGCGGGTTATGGCATCGATCGCTCCGAACGGCTCGTCGAGCAGCATGATATCCGGGTCGAGCACGAGCGCTCTCGCAAGCCCGATTCTCTGCTGCTGTCCGCCCGAGAGCTGATGCGGGTATCTGTCGCGGAACTCAGCCGGCTCGAGCCCGACAAGTTTCAGCAGCTCATCCGCCCTCTCATCCATCCTTCTCTTGTCCCACTTCATGAGACTCGGAATGACAGTGATATTCTCCTTGATTGTCATATGGGGGAAGAGGCCGACCTGCTGGATCACATATCCGAGCCGGCGGCGCAACTCTACCGGATCAACCGTCTTAATATCCACACCCTCCACAATGATTTTCCCATCGTCCGGGTCATAAAGCCGGTTGGTCAGCTTAAGGAGCGTCGTCTTGCCGCAGCCGGACGAGCCGAGAATCGTTATAAATTCTCCGCTCTCAATCTCGGCGCTGACGTGGTCGACCGCATATTTGCTGCTTCCCGCAAATTTCTTGCATACGTTTTCGTATTGAATAACCGACATTCTGTATTTCTCCAAGTGCCTTTCCAAGCCGATACCCTGCGTCCTATATACAGATCGTCCTACAGGTCGCACAGTCCCCATCGGACATTGTACGCAAGGTCATAAATGCGCTCTCGCATTTCAAAGCAGGCACATCAATTATCCCTTAATACTCTCGTAGTACTCTTCTGCCACATCCTCGTACTCCTCGCCCTCGACGTCCACCTTGGCATTCAGCTGTGTGACCGTGTCCGTATCAAGCGTCGCGGAGACCGCGTTCAGCACCTCCTCGATCTCGGGGTACTGCTCAAGAACCTCGTTCCGCACGATTGGCGCAAGGTTGTAGGGCGGCCACATATGCTTGTCATCCTCCAGAAGGACGAACTTATCTGTCTCGGTGAGTCTGGCTTCCGTCGTGTAGGCTGTAGCGACATCTGCTTCATCATTATCGACGACTTCCCATTTGAGACCGTTATCGTAGATCTTCGAAGATTTCCAGTTAAATTCACCATACAGCTTTGTAAGACCCGGAATACCGTCCTCGCGCTCATCAAACTCGCCCTGAGAGCTGAATCTGAGCTTATCGGCATTTGCCTGAAGCTGAGAAATATTCGTGATCCCGTACTCGTCGCTCACCCTCTTGCTTATGAAGAGACCCTGACCGTCATTGGCCTCCGCATAGGCCAGCCAGGTAATATTAAACTGCTCGTTATAGGCGTCCTTCACTGTCTGGTAGACTTCCTCCTGATCCGTCAGTGCCTCCATGCCCAGGATCGTGATAAGCCCGGTCCCCGTATACTCCGGGTAGAGATCTATTTCA
Organism: Lachnospiraceae bacterium; assembly: GCA_017404585.1. Lineage (GTDB taxonomy): Bacteria > Bacillota > Clostridia > Lachnospirales > Lachnospiraceae > Chordicoccus. The sequence continues at coordinate 4,581 of JAFRCB010000032.1, read as the reverse complement.
GCGCTTGTAATGCTGGTGTGGACAACAGAGCCCGCAATATTCATCTTTCGCTCGACAGTGAAGCCGGCATCCTCAAGGGCAAGCGCGTAGATCTCGGCGACGATCTCATTCTCCGTGAAATCCTTCGATCCGACAACGACAGACTTCTCCTCAGCTTTGGCCGCACCTGTTCCCGAGCTCCCGCATCCGGCAAATCCAATTGCCATAGCCGCAGTAAGTGTCAAAGCCAACATCCGTCTCACAACTTTTTTCATAAGAACCTCCCTTTTCTTTCTGCAGGTCTTTACCTGCACCTTTGCCGGCCGATCCCGACAGGCTTGCCGCAGGAAGCGGCAGTTTACACATCTCATTCCGGGCCGTACTTGCGAGTTTATATCTCGGTCAATTCTTAGTCAGTTCTCAGTCGATTCGCAGTCCGTTCTCCGTCATCTTCCTAACTAAACGTATTTATATCTCAAAAGCCTTCTCGTAATTACGTCAAATACCACCCCTGAAAGCAGCGACAAAGCCGCGACGAGCAGCCCTCCCAGAACCAACATATCCGTCCTGTTAAGTCCGAGTCCGGTGAAAATAATCTCACCTAGCCCGCCCCCGCCGATCTTGGCGGCCAGCGTGGTACTCGCGACGATCTCGACCAAAGCTGTCCGGATTCCCGCCAGCATCATGGGCAGCGCCCCCGGGATCCTGACCTTAAACAGCATCTCCCTCTCCGTCATGCCGATTCCCCGGGCTGACTCAACCATAAACTCGGGGATCGACCTGAAACCGACCGAAGTGTTGAGGAGCACAGGCGGTATGGCCAAAATCGTGAGGGCCGTCACCGCAGGCTTAACACCCGTCCCCATAATCGGGATCAGAAGAATCAGAACTGCCAGCGATGGCACAACTCTCAGAATCTCGAACGGCGCTGTGACAAGAGCCTCGCTCTTAGCCGATTTTGACGCGAAATAGCCGCAGGGGACTCCGATCACCACTGCCACAATGAGAGCAAAGAGGCTGATACCTATATGCGCCGTGATCTGTGTTCCGAGCTGGGCGGAATGTGTTGAAATATAATTTGCAATATCCGCGATCATTCGTTGCCTTTCCTTATAATAGCCGAGACAGGACAGTTCTCAAAACATCTGCCGCAGTGCAGACAGTTATTCTGTCTGATTACGAAAGGAGCTCCTTCTTCGATACAGTTCTGAGGACACGATGCCTGGCAGGTTCCGCAGCCGATGCACTCATCCGTAATAAGGAACCCTTTCGGACTTATCTCCTCCCCGCCAAAACTGAAAGGTTCTCTCTCAATCGGCTCCTGGGCAAGACAGAAGTACTCTCCCTCGCCCTCATACAGACAGAAAACTTCGAGAATTTCTCTCGTCTCACCCGGATACACATTGTTCATGGACGGATTCTCTTCGAAAATACGGTCCAGATACTCATGGCCGATATTTTTAACTTTCCCCCGGACCCTGACAGTCTCCCACCGGCTGTTCAGTCCGGTGATTGCCACATGACCGGTCGCCATAAGTTCTCTGTAAAAATCCTTGCCTCTCGCGGTGAGGAAGTACAGTTTTTCGCCCTCCACCAGCATGGTGTCAATGATGCGAATTCTCGGCATCCCATCCGCGCCTACAGTGGCCATGGAGGTGTCTCTGATGTCTCGTAACATTTGCAAATACTGCGCTGCTGTTCCCATTTCCTTACGCCTCCGTCTCCGTACCTGCCTGATTCTCTGCCTCCACTCCGATCTGATTCTCAGATGTCTCCGCGCCGATCAGGTCCTCAATACCGCCATTCAGATCCGCGACCGTATATCGCTTCATCTCTTTCTCCATCGCATCCTGAATGTCATCCAGCATGTCGTCAAGGAGCAAATGAATATTTCTGCCCACCGGACAATCCGGATTCGGGTTCTTATGGAACCTGAAAAGCTTGCCATCCTCAACGGACTCGACAGCCGCGTAGATATCATAAAACGTGATCTCCTCCGGCGCCTTGGCCAGCTCCGCGCCGCCGGTCCCCCGGGATACCTTGATTAGCCCGGCGTTCCTCAGCTGCGACAGAATATTCCTAATAATGACAGAGTTGACCTGAATGCTTCCCGCCAGAAAATCGCTCGTGATCTTATAGTCTTTCCCGAAAACATCCATGGCAGCAAATATATGTAATGCAATAGTAAATCTGCTAGATATCTGCATCTCAGCCTCCGTTATTCTGACATCACAACTACTTTTCCGAAACTCCTGCTGCTTCCAAGATACTCATGAGCTTTCCGCATTTCCGAAAGCTGAAAGACTTTCTCCGGCTTGACATCGACAGAATAGGTCTTTACAAAATCGAGCATTTCCTGGAGCTTAGCTTCATTTGCATTACCCGAATGAAAAGCGGTCAGGTAAGCATCTGTCGGCATATCCTCGAGCGGATCAAAATCATCGAGCGTCCACCTGCCTCCGAGAAGGCCGGTCACGCATATGATCCCCTCCGGCGCGGTGTGTGCAAATGTATCCCGCAGCGCCGCCGGTCCAATCAGATCCAGGACTCTGTCATAGCGCTCCTTAGTCTGCAGCACGTTATCGGCATCCACGATGACAGCATCAAATCCGGCATCCAGGAGCTGCTGCCTCTTGTCGGCCCTCCGCGTCGTCCCGGTCACAACTGCATCCGGGAAGCCGACCTTCACCAGCCGCAGAAAAGCGATCCCGACTCCGCTTGTCCCTCCGCGCACAAGGATGCGCTCATCGCCGCGGATCCTCATATTCTTCATGGAACCGAACGCGGTGTAATAGGTCTCGGGGACAGCCGCCAGAATTTCCCACGGCAGATCCGTATCGACCGGGTAGATCTGGTCGTTAGGCAGCAGAGCGTATTCGGCATATCCGCCGTCAAAGGCACGGCCCATTTCTCCCATAATGGAAATAACTTTACACCCTTCCGGGAGCCTTTCCGGATCCGTGCTCCCGGCGATCATCCCAACACATTCAATACCAAGAATCCTCGGAAATTTTACCGACGGTGACTGTCCGTCCCTGGTGAATATCTCCGAGTGATTGACTCCGCGGCCCATCACCCTGACGAGCGACCAGCCCGGTTTTACTTTCGGGGTCGGGACGTCCGTATAAATCAGCTTTTCGGGACCGCCTGCCTCATAAATCACAATGGCTTTCATTACTGCTCCTGCCTGCTTCAGTCCTTTGATAAACCTGACATGACTATAGTTAAAGAGTTTTTACAATCTCAATATATAGCAGGTCCGTTGTAACGTCAATCGTTATAACGAAAGTTATTACATTGATTCAAGAACGCCCTGGCGTTCTTGCCGCGACGTGCGCGGCGCGAAAGCGCCTACAACTGCGCACGTCTGCACTCCGCCGTGCCTAAGCATGCGTAACAATGCTCCAGTGGGGCATTGTGCAGCTGAGGCGTTTATTCTTCATCGAGTAATTGTACTCACGATGAAGGTGAATATCACTTTGTGCGCGTATCTAGACTTGCGTCACGAGTATTGCGCGATGAAGAATAAAACAGCCTGATCCATGCACATTTCCATAGACCAGGCTGCTTTATCCGTACACTCCAAATCACTATTATATTGACTCATCCGAGGGTTCCCCAGTCCCCTTCGCCGGAACCACAAAGTACTCTTCGCAGCTGAGGACTCCGTTGCTGATCCCCTCTTTTATTGTATCTTCAGAGACGTCGCTCTTTTTGCAAATGAGAGTCCCATCCTCCCCTTCATATGATTTATCGTAGCGGTAGATCCAGGAACCATCCTTCCAGACACCTATCTTTCCGTACTCATTGAGATAGATATCTCCGTCGGCGTAATCGCCGATCAGGCAGAGCCCATATCTCTTTTCTGTGATGCTCGGCAGATGAAGATCCAGCGGTGAGATCTCCTCGCAATTCGAGACGCTCTTTATATCCGGATAATTCACATATCCTGCGACGCCGCCGTTCAGGTACTTGACATCCGCTGTGAGTTTATAAAAGCCGCCATCTTTCATATACGGGGTAGCGTCGTACGGGTTGATTTCATCTATGGTGTCAGCGGTATAGACCCGGCCTTCATACATAAAGGCATATATCTCCGCATCATCCACCTCATTACCCCACATCTCATCCGTGGTGCCCGGCCTCACTGTGGGACCGCTGCTGCCGCGACCGCAGCCGCACAGGAGAAATGCGGCGAGGGTAAGGCCCAGGATAATGCGGATAGCAGACTTGACAATTGAATATCTGGCATAAGAAATGTTCTTCATGGTTTATGACCTCCTCTCAAAAGTTTTTCGTGTCGCTGTGCCATTAAAGACCTCTTTGAGCCCGTACTGGGTCATCAGTCAGGATCATGGTTTTCATATCGATTGGGAGTTTAATTTAATAATGACCTCGATATGTCATATAATCGGGCTGTACTGTAATGGGGTTCGCATACCATTATTTTACTATAAGACCCGGTCTTTTCGAAGCCCGGGTCTTTGTTTCAGTGAAAATTCGGTCGAATCTTTTCTATTTCAGCCTTGCCTTCAGTAAATTATCAGGTTAAACCTTGTAATCAAGAAGCCGGCAGTCGATCTTGTAAAATAACATACATAT
>JAFRCB010000285.1 GCA_017404585.1 Lachnospiraceae bacterium | reverse complement strand
CAGAGCTTCTCGATTTTTTCGTCGATGGCAGGGTCAGCGGGATTCGTCTTCATTATGGACTCCAGGTTGACCCGGAGCTCCGGAAGAAGAGTGAAACTGTCGATTCCTCTCATGCGCCACTTGTAGTAGGGCATATACCGTCTGTTGATCAGGTAGCCGATTTGGCAGGCCGCCTCGCAGAATTCGGAGAGAGTAAAGTACATCATGCCGACATCACCTCTGCGTCTCGCGCGCGGCAGATTGTACTGGCCGGCCTGGGCTGCGGCGTGCAGCGAGTTAGCAAGCCTGATAAGGCGGATCTCCTCGGGATAGTACTCAAAAGCTCTCCTCAGCATAGTGAAAAGCCCAAGCGGATCTTCGAATATCTGTCCGGCCATCAGCGTAGCAAGCTTTGTCTCGTCGACTTTCCACCACTCGTCAAATGTTTTGGGCGCTTTGTCACAGCCGGATATTCTTCTTATGAAGTCACTGATACGGAAGACACCGACGCGCTGCCCGGTTTCCATCCTGGAATTGCGGGCGGGAAATCCTCTGAAAGTCTTTGGCAGATTTGTGTAGTCTTCTGCCAGAGCAGACCCGATCTCCCTATAGTCCTCATCAGTGAGCCACAGGCAGAATGCCGGACCGAAATCATGGTCTGTCGAATAGCGGTCGTCGAAGCCGAAGCACTCGGATCCCTCACCGATGAGGCCGGCTGCTATCCGGTCCTTATACATGGGGTATTTTTCTTCGATGAGCGGTCTTCCGTATTCTTCATAATACGCTCTGCACAGATCCAGCCCTTTTAAGTTCTCGTTCCTGTAATCATCCTGACGTTTCTTGAGATCCCGGATATAATTCAGGTTGTTTCGAATCGTCTTTTCGTTCTCGCTGCCGGGGGATTCATTTCTTATGATCGTGAACGCTTCAGCCATATAACGTTCAGCCCTGTCATAGTTCTTCTCGGCGAGGAAAGCCTCGGACAGACTGATCAGGGCGGAGAGACAGCGGGGGTCTGCCATGTTTCCCGCATGTCTTGCGCTGGATATACCCATCTCAAGCCAACGGGTCCCTTCGTGGGTCTCCTGAAGCGCAAAGCAGGCATCTCCAAGGTTGATATACGTCGACGCAAGTTCCCGGGCGACCGCTTCCTGATCTTCGGCCTGTTTCAGGATATTCAGTGCGGCAAATGCCTCCGTGCGCGCTTTCTGAGCTCTGCGGGTCTCCAGATAGAGCTGTGCTATGTTGTTGTGCAGAGCGGCTATGCGGGGGTCTTTCGGAGAGAGGAGATCAGCATAGACAGATGCGGTCTTTCTGTAATATCGCTCTGCAATGTCGTACTTCAGTGCCTGGCGGGCACCCTCAGCCATATTGGCGTAAGTTGCGGCAGCGGCAGCGGTCTTCTGTATGGCAAGAGTTTCAATGACGGCGTCCGCTTCGGGAATCAGGGAGAGCAGTTCCCTGTACCGCTCCTGACTGCGGAGAAGGGCCATGTACTCGTTGAGTATGGGAAGCTGAGAGTTAATGTCGTTCTGGTCCTTTGCTGCCGCGAGGCTGGCAGTCATGAGTTTCTCAGCTGCCTTGTAGTTAGATTTTTCATATAGCTGATCGAGTCCAGCGTAAAAGTCATTCATATTTATCATTGGATCCACCCCCATGGGGACTATTATAACAGACAATACGCAGGTGAGGAAAAAATAGTGTGAGTTTTTTCTCAGTCTGACTCGCAATGCTTTTCTCACGAAGAGGGATGTTTTGATGCCGGAAAAATGATACAATGACAGAAAGATCTCATTACACGCATAGCAGATACTTCCTGAAAAGGAAAAGGACACAGTGTCCGGAAAGGAGATGATATGATATGAAAAAGAATCTGTTGGTCGCTCAGTCCGGAGGTCCCACGGCTGCGATAAACGCGACACTTGCGGGTGTGATCAGTGCTGCAAATGAGAGGGAGGAGATCGATAAAGTCTACGGAGCTCTGTACGGGATCCAGGGTGTCCTTCAGGAAAGATTTATCGACCTCAATCAGATTGTCGACACGGAGGAAAAACTCGAGAAGCTCCGCGTCACCCCCGCCGCAGCGCTGGGATCATGCCGCTTCAAGCTGTCACCCATCGAGAAGGATGACAGCCAGTACAGGCAGATCGTCGATATCTTTCACAGAAATAATATTGGCTACTTTGTTTATATCGGCGGCAACGATTCAATGGATACAGTTGCCAAGCTGGCAAAATACTGCAGCGATAACTGTATCGATGACATTCAGGTGATTGGCGGACCGAAGACGATCGACAATGACCTGGTAGGTATTGACCACTGTCCGGGATTCGGCAGCGCGGCAAAATATATCGCCGCGGTATTTGCGGAACTCGAACAGGAGATGTGTGTGTATGACACAAAGAGCGTCATTGTCGTTGAGATGATGGGACGCCATGCGGGCTGGCTGACGGCGGCTGCGGCTCTTGCGGATGCTGCAAATGTTGATGTCCCTTACCTCATCTATCTCGAGGAGAGACCATTCTCCATTGACCGTTTTATAGATGACCTGAACGCAAAACTGAAGGACTATGACGCTGTAATGATCGCAGTGAGCGAGGGAGTCCACGATGAGAACGGCGTTTTTATCTGTGAGTCCGTCGCTGCGAGTAAGGGAGTTGACGTGTTCGGCCACGTTCAGTTGTCCGGCACGGGCAAGATCCTGGAGAACGCGATCAAGGACAGGATCGGATGCAAGGTCCGTTCAATTGAGCTGAACCTGCTCCAGCGCTGCGCGTCTCATATTCTGTCAGCTACTGATATCGAGGAGTCCATGCTGCTCGGGGAAAATGCCGTAAAACTGGCTGTGAGCAGACAGAGTGGTCTGATGTCCTCGCTGCGCAGAGTCTCTGATTCACCTTACAGAGTCGTCTACGAGGGCGTTGACATTCAGAAAGTCGCCAATGCCGAAAAGAAGATTCCTCAGAACTGGATCAACAAGGCCGGCAACAATGTCACGCAGGAGTGCATCAATTACCTGAGACCGCTGGTGGCAGGTGAGATGAGCTGCAAGTTCAAGGACGGGGTTCCGGACTACATGATCCTTAAATAACAGCCTTATAACATCAATGATTAATTGTCCCGAAGAGGTGCGTATAACGCTTCTCTCCGGCTGACTGCTTCCCGGAGAACACAACATGAATCTGGATTTTGACTTGAGAGAGAGGGCGGGCCGTATCACTGAACACCTGCTGGCAAGCTTTAAGTGGGTCCTGTTCGGCATACTTGTCGGATTGGTGGTCGGCTTCTGCGCATCTGTATTTGCCAAAACAATACTGCTTGCGACATCATTCCGGCTTGCCCATACCTGGATTATTTTTTTGATGCCCGCGGCCGGAATTATCATCGTTTATTTATATCATCTTGCCGGTTCTGCCGGCATCGGCGGCACTAGCCTTATTCTGGCTTCGATCCGCAAGGGCGAGGAGGTGCCCGCAGCTCTTGCCCCGCTGATTTTTGTGGCTACGTCGCTTACCCATCTGACCGGCGGATCTGCCGGCCGTGAGGGCGCTGCACTGCAGATGGGCGGCAGCATGAGCTCAGCCCTGGCAAAGCTTCTGCATTTCCCTGAGGAGGACCGGAGACAGGTCATCATGTGCGGCATGAGCGCCGCATTCTCAGCGCTCTTCGGAACACCTCTGGCGGCGGCAGTTCTTCCGATGGAGATCAGCACGGTCGGAATAATGTACCATTCAGCCTTTGTGCCGTGCGTTATATCTTCCCTGACCGCGCATTTTGTCGCGGGCTGGCTCGGTCTCGAATCGGAGCAGATGCGTCTGACTAATGTGCCTGCATTCGATGTGATCGATATGGGGCAGGTCGCTGTATTTGCAGTACTCTGTTCCCTCGTCGCGATTCTTTTCTGCGCGACCATGCACAGGACAGAGCACATCCTGAGCCGGAAGGTCCCCAATGATTATGTAAAGGTCATCGGTGCCGGCGCGCTTATTATTGCTCTTACGCTCCTCATCGGAGATCAGACTTACAACGGTGCGGGCAGCAATATCATTGAGGCATGCGTCGTGGAGCCCGGCTTCAGGGTTCCGTGGTACGCTTTTCTGCTCAAGATAATTTTTACAGTTATTACGCTGTCAGGTGAGTATAAGGGCGGTGAGATCGTTCCGTCGCTTTTTATCGGGGCGACATTCGGCAATTTCTTCGCATCTGTGACCGGGTTCAATCCGGGGCTCTGCGCCGCGGTGGGCATGGCTTCCGTGTTCTGCGGGGTCACCAACTGCCCGATCGCGTCGCTGCTCATAAGCTTTGAGCTCTTTGGATTTGAAGCCATGCCGTTCTTCCTGCTTGCCGTTGCGATGGCATACCTCTTCTCAGGAAATTACGGTCTGTATCACGGCCAGCTGATCCGCTACTCCAAGGTCGGGGTAAAGCGTATTGATCAGCATACGCGCTGAAATACAGGGGCTGCCGCATTAGTCGGGTTCTGCATAATATATAGCAGCCATTTGCAAATAACGCCTGCTATATATTATGCGGACTCGCTTAATGCGGCAGCCCTTCTTTTAGCCTGTTTACCGCCATTTCGTATTCTGAGACAGATCTGGCTTTCTTTATCTTTTTTAATTCCCTGTCTGCGCCCGGGAAAAGATCTCCCGCGTACCACCAGAGCTCCTTCATCTTGGCCAGGACGGGCGCGTCCCCGTACATTTCCTCCTCATAGCCCTTTTGAACCTCACCGAAGAATGCGAAAAGCTCATCTTTGCAGAGAGCGGGTCCGCCCTGCATTTCGCGGACAAGAGCCGGATTTCTGAGCAGTCCGCGGCCGATCATGACAGTCTGGTCCTGCGAAAAAGTATCCGTATCTGAAGGCTTTACTATGTTTCCGTTGTAGCAGAGGGGATGCTTTGACATGCGCCTGATCTCCTCATACACATCTCTGTGGGGCTCTCCCTGATACAGTTCTTTCATGGTTCGCGGATGGACGATGACCTCCCTTATAGGATAGCGATTGAATACCTCGTAGATTGGTATGGCTTCATCCGTACTCAATACCCCGATGCGGCTTTTTACGGATATGCCGGTCATGAGGCGATTTGCGGCCATTAGCTCGAAGGTCTTATCGAAAAATCTGTCGAGCGCTTCCACATCCCCGAGCATGGCCGAACCTTTCCCCTTAGTCGTCACCGTAGGGACAGGGCAGCCGAGATTAAGATTGACTTCGGAATAGCCCATCTCGTCAAGGACCCGGACCGTGTACACAAAGTCCTCGGGCACTTTTGTGAGGACCTGCGGAATGCATGTGTAAGAAGCATTGTTTTCCGGGGCAACATCTTTTTTCTCCCTGGTCTTCATTTTGTGGGTCTGATTGGCTGCAATGAACGGAGTGTAGTATCTGTCTATACCGGGGAAATACTTGGCGTGGGCGCTGCGGTAGATCCAGCCTGTGATGCCCTCGAGGGGAGCGAAATAGTATTCCATCTGGTGCCCTTTCTGTCTGTTATTTATAGTTGCATTCTCAATGGGGTGGTATTAACAGTTCAGAAAGGCTGATTGTGCAATCGGCTTCCGGCGCAAAGTATCCATCTTCGTGAGAAAAACATTGTCGGTCCGACCGGAGAAATCGGAAAAGGCGAAGCCTTTTACTAGTTCGATGGAAGGAGCGACGTTTTTCGATGAAGATGATGCGTGCGCCGGTATCTGAGACTCACGCGCAGCCTTTCTGAACTGTAACAAAAAGGTTATCCCGAAGGCCTAATATGTGCAAGCTTGTATTTGTAAATAGTCACATTATTTGATACACTTATTACCGAGAGATGAAAACAGACGGCACGATCAGGGGACCTGACACAGTCTCGGTTTTGTGTCCCGGCGGAATGAAAACGCAGGGGCTTAGTCAGGCGGATCAATGTTTCGTTAAAATAAGGAGGTGCACATATGCCAGAGAACAGGCCTCGCGGCAGAGAGAAAAAAGTAACCCAGAGCAGCACCGGTGTCCATCGCAGAGGCAGCGGTACCGGTCAGGGCCCTGTAGGATCGCCTAACGGATACAGCGGCAAGGGATCCGGCGGAAAGTCCGGCGGAGGTATCACCCGCGCGGGAGGTCTCAGCCTTCCTGTCATTATTATCGCGGTCATCGCCTACTTCCTATTCGGCGGCGGTGGGGGCGGTACAGGTACGGTGTCCGGTACCGGTCAGAGCAATAATTACGGACAGTCGTCCTACTCTTCCCAGGGAGCCGCGTCCGGCGGATATTCTTCAACGTCCGGTCAGACCGTGAACACGTGGGTCGACAGCACGGGTACATCCGAAACCCTGAACACATCCGTCTCTTCCGGCGCACGTGAAAAGTACACGAAACTTCTCGGCAGCGGAAAGGATACGGTCACGCTGATGGTCTATATGTGCGGTACTGACCTGGAATCACGGAGCGGTATGGCGACGAACGATCTTCAGGAGATGGCTGCGGCGACCCTCGGCGATAAGATCAATCTGCTTGTCTATACCGGCGGCTGCAAGCGCTGGAACAATAACATCATTGATAACAATGTGAATCAGATATACCAGATCACGTCGAACGGCATGCGGCGTCTGGTCAGCAATGACGGAAAGAAGGCAATGATCGATCCGTCAACACTGAGCGCATACATCAAATGGTGCAAAGCCAATTATCCGGCTACCCGCTACGGTCTCATTCTCTGGGATCACGGCGGCGGATCGATCAGCGGTTATGGCTACGATGAGAAATACCAGGGCAACGGCTCCATGGATCTTGCCGGAATCAATAAAGCTCTGAAGGACGGCGGAACACAGTTCGATTTCATTGGCTTTGACGCCTGCCTCATGGCGACCGCCGAGACCGCCCTTATGCTCGACCCCTACGCGGACTACCTGATCGCTTCAGAGGAGACAGAACCCGGTATCGGTTGGTATTATACCAACTGGCTGACGGATCTCGGAAGAAATACCTCGATGGCTACGACATCTCTCGGTAAGGAAATCGTTGACGACTTTGTCCGCACCTGCGCAAGCAAGTGCCGCGGCCAGCAGACGACGCTTTCGGTCATCGACCTGGCTGAATTTGCAGACACCGTCCCTGACAAGCTGAGCTCCTTCTCAGAGTCGGTCAGCAAGCTGATCTCAAATAATAATTATAAGACGGTATCGAACGCCCGTTATTCCACAAGAGAATTTGCAGCGAGCACAAAGATCGATCAGGTCGACCTTGCGCATCTGGCTCTCAACATGGGCACATCCGAGGGCAAAGAGTTGTCCGAAGCTATCCGCTCCGCTGTCAAGTATAATCGCACATCGACGAATATGACGAACGCGTACGGTGTTTCAATCTACTTCCCGTATCGCAGATCGATGTATGTCGATAAGATCTGCAACACTTACTCGCAGATCGGCATGAACTCGAGCTATGCTAAGTGCATTCAGGATTTTGCAGCCCTTTCGTCAAGCGGACAGGTGGCGACCGGCGGATCGAACGGATCCTTCAGTTCCCTCTTTGACAGTCTTGGGGGATATTCAAGCGGCTACACGACAGGATCCTCCAGCAGCTATTCAGGAAGCCAGGATGAGATATCCGCCCTGCTGAACGCGTTCCTCGGAGGCGGTTACGGATCCATCAGCGGACTTACAGGCTCCAACACGGGTTATTTATCCGGAAGATCCATGAGCACCGAGGATACCGTGCAGTATATCTCTGAAAACTTCTTCGGATCCGCGTCGCTCGTATGGAATCAGGATTCCGAAGGCAACCATACAATGAGCCTCAGCGAAGACCAGTGGAGTCTTGTCCATGAGCTTGACCTCAACATGTTCTATGACGACGGTCAGGGTTATGTAGACCTCGGTCTTGATAATATCTACAGTTTCGATGAAGATGGAAATCTTGTCGCAGATACAGCCCGTGACTGGCTTGCGATCAACGGACAGCCGGTAGCCTATTATCACATCGATACGATCGATGACGGTGAGAACTACACGATCACAGGCCGGGTTCCGGCAATGCTGAACGATGAGCGGGTCGAACTCATCCTTGTGTTCGACAACGAGAATCCTTACGGTTATGTGGCAGGTGCCTCAAAGCAGTATGATGAGGAGGCTGAGACCATGACCATTGCTAAGAACCTGGTAGAAATAGGCAGCGGAGACAAGATCGATTTCCTGTGCGATTTCTATTCTTACAGCGGAGAGTTCCAGGACAGCTATTATCTCGGTGAGCAAATGACGGTCGACGGAGATCTCGAGATCTCTAACGTCGATATCGGCGAGGGTGACGCTGTTATCACCTACAGATTCACCGATATGTGTCTCCAGGACTACTGGTCAGATTCTATCAGGGTAGCTAAATAAGTATTAACCGGTAACTGCCACGTGCCACTTCGCGCGTGGCAGCTGACTATCTGTGATAGAGTAAGTGCTGCCGAATAACAATATCGATCCATCTTTCGCCGGTTCTCTGTGACAGGGAGTCCAGACGGCTCTCGATGTTTTAGACAAGGAGGAAAACCATGTCGGAAAAGGGTACAGCTTCAAATGAAAACGCAGGATGGCTGAATGATATTGGGTTCACCGGCCTGATTCAAAACAGTATGGACTACGATGAGATCCCGGGCTTTGTCAATTCAGGAGTCTTCGGACGATTTTCCCTTGACGATCTGGATTTCGGCGATGATCTCACAAAAGGCCGGATCGATTTTGATGATGAGTATCTCCTTAAATCACCGGCTCCAGGTACAATATCATTTTCGGAGAGCAGCATTGCAAAGGCTGAACCGCGGGACAGCTATCCGAAGAGGGATTCTTCGGGAGGCTTTTATCATCCGCCTCATGGGTCAGTTAAGACAGCGGAAAGCCGGTCTACATCCTATTCTGCGGAGAAATCAAAGGAGCCGCACGATACCATAAGGAGACAGATGCCGACAATTGGCAGGGCGATCCAGGAGCGTGTATTTGAAGGCCTGGAAGAAGTTGCGGGAGAACTTAATATGGATTCGAAGCTTCTTGACAGCGCAAAGAGTTTTATGGATAAGGCTCCGACAAAATGGAAGCTGTTTGAGGAGCAGAGAAGATCCTCCGCAATAAACAGGAGGCAGAGCATCAGGAATCATCAGGTTTCTCTGGAAAGTAAGATGGCCATGGAGAGTCAGGCGGCTCAGGTGAGGGAAGCAGCACCTGCAGTAAAACCGCGTCCGACCAGACAATCCGGAAGATCGGTCGGTGCCGGCAGGAATACCGGCATTGGCCGGCGAGTCAGTCCGATCGCCGTCATACTCATCATGCTGTTGATCGTGAGGCTTGTGGCATTCCTGTTCCAGGCTTCGACGCATCACATTAATATAACCCATAATGAGCCGGATCCGAAGCCGGGCGGGACCATTCTTATAGGCGGGGGCGATGACAACAACGATAATCAGATTCCCGATGATGTGGCTGAAGCGTTTACGGATCTTTTTAATGATATTGAATTGTGGCGGTCAGATAACCCATATATGCCATGGATGGGTCTTTCAGCCGAAGAGACAGCGGCGCTCATGAAAGAGGCTGGCTGGGCAAATGCTGAAGTCTCTGAGAATGACGATGTAACGAAAATCGAGGCTGAATTGGTTCAGGATCATTCTGAGGCATATATCCTTGTAGACAACGAATCCATAGGAACTTCATTCTATTGGAATACGCCTGAATACTCAGATGGACAGGCGGAAGATGAAATCAAGGCGGCATGGGGAAATCTGTTCCCGGAAGATTCCGGGATATATCCGGGCATGCAGCTGGCAGAACTACGTATCACGGATGAGATGCTTCAGGCAATCAGGGACTGCGGTGAAAAGAACAATTACGGGGATATTGAAGAGAGCAGTTTATCAGTGAATGGCCTGTTCATCGCGCTCTTTGACAATGAAGACAGCTGGAGCCTTTATATCAACGGAGATGACACCTACATTCAGTTACATACTGACAGCGAGGAAAAATATCTGGAGAGCGTATACATCTCGGGTGAGACAAATACCTGGTTTGCGTAAACATAAAATCTTTAGAAAAAACCCTGAAAAAACGCGTAATTACGCGATTTTTCAGGGTTTTATGGTATACTTACTATAATAGATAATCCCCAACGCGGATCAATGAGATCCTGTATATGAAAAGGAGGAAGTAAAATATGAAGATTGCTATGGCGAACGATCATGCCGGCACGAACATGAAGAATGAGATCAAAGCTCTCCTTGAGAGCATGGGTCACGAAGTCGTCGATTTCGGCACATATGACAATAATCCGGCTGACCTTCCGGATTATGTGTATCCGGCAGCTCTGGCTGTAGCTAAGGGCGAGTGTGACCGTGGTATCTTTGTCGACGGCGTAGGCTACGGCTCAGCGATGATCGCAAACAAGATCAACGGTATTTACGCAGCTGTCTGCCAGGACCCGCTCTGCGCAGCTCTCTCACGTCAGCACAATGACACGAACGTGCTCTGCCTCGGCGCAAAAATCATCGGCACGCTTATCTCCACTGAGATTGTCAAGACATGGATGACAACGGATGCGTTTACAGCCGAAAAGTATGTCAACCGGGTACAGAAGGTCAAGGACATCAACGACAGGCACTGCGTACCTGTAAAGTGATCAGTCAGAGACAGGCTTTTTCTTGTTGATCGCTATCATGCGGTTGTGTTCACGGAACTGCTTGGGCGTCATGCGGAAGTGCTCTCGGAAGGCGCGGTTAAAAGTCCTCTGGCTTCCGAAACCTGCATTTTCATATGCCTCGGTAATCGACTGGTCAGTATACTCGAGAAGATAGCGCACATATTCAAGACGGGTGTTATTCAGGTACTTGTTAAAGTTAGTATGGAAAGTGCCTGAGAATACCCGTGACAGCGCAAACGGGCTCACGAACAGATCGTGGGCCATTTTTGTTAATGTCAGATTTTCCTCCGCATAGTGCTCGGCAATGTAGGAGACAGTCCGGCTGACAAGATCATCGCTGTCATTTGTATGGAACTCCTCGAGAGTGAGCAGAGGCAGCACGCGGGCAAGGATGATCATCAGGTAGGCCTGATGCAGGATATCATCCTGGTCACTGCCTTCATGCAGCTCGAGTGTCTCCAGGGCATAGTAGATGTCGGGATGCACATCTTTGGCCTTTATGATCGGATTTTCCGGAACCAGCGTGGTGATCGTCTGCATATATGGTCCGGTCATGGAGGGGAGACCGAGCAGGTACTGAACTCGGCCGGGTTCATTGCCGTAATGCTGATAGTGGTGGATCTGTTCGGGGAAGATGACGGCTATGTCACCTTTTTCCATGTTGTACAGCTTTGTGCCGATACCGCAGACCAGCGTCCCTTCAAGTACATATGTGAACTCAATGTTCTTGTGAAGATGAGGCGGAATATGTGTGCTGTCGATATCGTAAAGCTCAAAATCGTTTTTCTCTTTATAAAACAGTGAATACATAGTCTTCTCCGGTATTTTGAGATTTTCATCGCTGCTCTAAGCCGCATGCCTCCGGGTGCGGGACCGGACGCGCAGCATGAGGTGTATTGCCGGTGTGCATTAGTAATGCATACAAATCAAGTTACGATAATAATAAACGTGAGTGGTACGGCTTGCAAGCATTTTTTGACCAAAAAGTCAAAAATAGCTCAATATTTGGCTGGAAGACATTATTTGACCATATGATGTCACGCGTCAGATATGACAAATGTCATTTTTGCACTATTTGAAAGGAGAATTATTTCACTCATATTTCAAAAATGCAATATTTGGCTAAATGTTTTATTAGATTTGTCATGCATTGTGACAGAAAATGCTTTATTATACAGTTCAGCAGGGAACATGAACAAAAAACGTAGAAACCCTGATAAAAACGACATACAGGCAGCAATGCCTTTCTTATATCTGCATAGTCATCTTTCAGCAAAGGGAAAGCCTCCGGAGTGATCCGGGGGCTTTCCTGATTTTGTAAGTTCCCGATGTATGCCTGCATGTTAAGAGAGGACTTTGACGACCGCCCGACATATGCTTACCGCCTCCTGCCTTGACAAGTACGAGTGATTTCACGTAAGATACGATTATTGCATAATACATTTACTGGACGGGTACTGCATATGAAAAAAAGAATAGTTGCCGCGGCTCTAGCGATATTACTGATATTTACAGGCTGCAGCGCTGAGTATTCGACGAACGGGACGACCGGCGGGAGCGCCGGGGATTCCTCCGAGCCCTCGGATACGGCAGTAAAAGATGACGACCCAATGGCGGATCCGGCTTTTGACAGAGTCATTTATGACGCAATGACAGTTCCGTATATGTCACTGCGGGCATATGGGCAGCATGCCGAGGATGCGCTCATCGCCGGCGAAGCTGAAATCCGAAGATTAGATGATCTTCTCTCGACAGGAAAATCGGACAGTGATACCGCGAAGATCAATGTGAGCGGAGGTGGAGTCCTCACTCCGGATACCGCATATCTGACGGAGGTCTCACTGGACCTGCATGACAGT
>JAFRCB010000031.1 GCA_017404585.1 Lachnospiraceae bacterium | reverse complement strand
TCCAAGTGTCCGGCTAAGGTCATTATCACAAGGCGCGAGGCAGAGACTGCCTGATTCTAACAACAGTACAGGCTTATCTGCTGCCGCAAAATAGAAATTTTGCCAGTGAAATAGAGGACCCCGGTCTCCAGAAAGAATGGAGACCGGGGTCTTTTTATCTCATAACCTGTCAGAATGGCAGTGGGTGCACGCCCTCGCAGAAATCTCAGCCGATGGTAACTTCGACGTTAACAGTGCTTCCGGCCGGAGCCACGGGCAGGACATTAGTCGCCAGCATATGGCTATCCATCGTAACTGTATAGTCAACGGACTCAATATTTTTCGGGTTCTTTACTGTAATGTTGTAGGTCGCTCCGCGGAACTTTCTTGTCACCTCGAATTCTGACCACGCTGCCGGAATGCACGGTCGCAGGCGGAGGCCGTCGAAATCCGGATAGATGCCGAGAATGTACTGGGATGCGTCCACGAACGTCCAGGATGCTGTGCCTGTCAGCCAGCTGTTCTTGCCCTCGCCGCAGTTTACGGCATCGCGGCCGGCGACCATCTGGCAGTATGCGTACGGTTCTGTCCTGTGTATCTCACCCTTGTCCTCGAGGTAGGACGGGGTGATTTTTTTGTATATGCTGTAAGCACGGTTGCCATGGCCCATTTCCGCCTCCGCAATGGATACCCAGGGGTTGTTGTGGCAGAAGATGCCGGCATTTTCCTTGTAACCCGGCGGATAGGAGGAGACTTCACCGAGATTCAGGTGATAATCCCTGTAAGCGGGCTGAAGGATCATGATGCCGTACTCGCACTCGAGTTTCTCTTTGGTGCTGTCCAGGGCTTTCTGGGCTTCCCCTGTATCCTTTCCGATGCCTGCCATGACGCAGAAGCCCTGCGGCTCGATAAAGATCTGGCCGTCCTCGCATTCGTGCGATCCGACTTTCTGACCGAATGCGTCGTAAGCCCGAAGGAACCACTGACCGTCCCAGCCCTTGGTGAGAACAGTTTTCTCCATCACCGCAATCTCTTTCTCCGCCGCAAGTGCCGTCTCCTCATCGCCGATATGTCTCAGGATCTCCACATATTCTTTGCCGTACTTGACGAACATTCCCGCGATGAAGACTGACTCCGCGACCGGACCTTCGCTCGGACCTGTCGTCTGGAAAGATTCTCCCGGCTCGTCGGAGAAGCAGTTGAGGTTCAGGCAGTCGTTCCAGTCCGCGCGGCCGATGAGGGGCAGACCGTGGGGACCCTTGTGGGTCACCGTGTAGTTGAAAGATCTGTGCAGATGCTCAAGGAGAGGAGCCGCCAGTGAATCGTCGTTGTCGAACGGCGTCATCTCATCGAGGATAGAGTAGTCGCCGGTCTCTCGGATATAGGCGGAAACACCCGCGATGAGCCACAGCGGATCATCGTTGAAGCCGCTTCCGACATCCATGTTGCCGCGCTTGGTGAGCGGCTGATACTGATGGTAGGCGCTGCCGTCCGGGAACTGGGTGGCAGCAATATCGAGGAGCCGCTGGCGGGCTTTGTCCGGGATCAGGTGCACGAATCCGAAGAGGTCCTGGCTGGAGTCACGGAAGCCCATGCCGCGGCCTATGCCGGATTCATAGTAGGAGGCCGAGCGGGACATGTTGAAGGTCACCATGCACTGATACTGATGCCAGATGTTGACCATCCGTGTGAACTCATTTTCCGGCGTGACAGCCGAGAAGGTGGAGAGAAGATCGTCCCAGTAAGCCTTTAACGCTGCAAATGCAGCGTCGACCTGCTCATCGGTCGAATACTTGGAGATGAGCTCTCTTGCCGGTCCTTTATTTATGATCCCGCGGGATTCCCATTTCTGATCTCTCGGAACTTCCACATAGCCGAGGAGGAAGATGAAGGATTTTTCTTCGCCGGCATCAAGAGTAAGATCCAGCTCATGGGCTCCGATCGGGGACCAGCCGCTGGCCTTTTTATTGTTCAGCTTACCGGCAAGGACTGCCTCCGGAGCATGGGGACCGCCGTAGACGCCGAGGAAGCTGTCGCGGTCTGTATCGTAAGCATCGCAGGGGGCGTTCACCGTAAAGACTGCGTAGTGATTTCTTCGCTCGCGGTATTCGGTCTTGTGGTAGATCGTGGAACCGTCGATCTCAACTTCGCCCGTGCTGTAATTTCTCTGGAAGTTCGTCATGTCGTCCATCGCGTTCCAGAGGCAGAACTCTACATAGGAGAAGAGCTTGAAGCTGCGGGAGACCGCATCCTCGTTTTTGACTCTGACCCGGAGTACTTCCGCGGAATCGCCGATCGGCACGAACGCGGTAACTTCGGCTGAGATCTTATTTTTGCAGCCTTTTATGACTGTATAGCCCATGCCGTGACGGCAGGAGTAAGTGTCAAGCTCTGTCTGGGTCGGCTGCCATCCGGGGTTCCAGATCGAGTCGCCGTCCTTAATATAGAAATAGTGCCCGTTGGAATCCTTTGGCGTATTGTTGTAGCGGAATCTGGTGAGCCGGAGAAGCTTGGCGTCTTTGTAGAAGCTGTAACCGCCTCCGGTGTTAGATATGAGCGTAAAGAATTCTTCGCATCCCAGATAATTGATCCAGGGGAGTGGGGTTCTTGGTGTGGTTATGACATATTCTTTATTATTGTCGTCGAAATAACCGTATTTCATGGCAGCCTCCTCTTAATGATTATATCTCAGTGTGAGATGCCCACTGCCTCTATAGGCGGTGGGCAACGAACTAGTCTCAGTGGCGGGTGTTAATCCCCCACTGAGATATACGCTCCGCGAGGGCGCAGAACGTCCACTGAACATTCTGCCCGCAGGGAACAAGTGCGCCCTACTCTGTTTATGGACAATATAATTGATAATTACGAAAAAATCAATAGCATTTTCGCAATTTTGCGCCACCAATCACGAAAATAGTTGCGTCGCCAATTACGTAATTTGCGTTTGATTTTGAAGAGTACTGTGAATAATGCACATAAATATAGCTCAAAAATTTGTAAAAATGACAAAAACGCAATTTTTGAACTTTCAGTATTGACAAAATTTTGGAATTCGATATGATGGAAATACGAAAACGATTAAGGCGATTCAGAAAAGAGGATGCACCATGGTTTCGTTAAAAGATATCGCAGCGGCCTGCGGAGTTTCCGTGGCAACAGTCAGCAAAGCCTTGAACAACCAGAGCGATATCAGCGAAGCCCGAAGAGCTCAGATCCGAAAGACGGCCAATGAAATGGGTTATCTGCCGAACATGGCAGCGAGGGCACTGAAGACGAAGGCAACGCATGGTATCGGAGTACTGTTTGCGGACGGACACAGAAGCGGACTGACACACCCGTTTTTTTCGGAAGTCCTCGAGGGACTCAGAGTGCGGGC
>JAFRCB010000284.1 GCA_017404585.1 Lachnospiraceae bacterium | reverse complement strand
GCCAGGACCAAAGGCAGCAATATCGCCTCGGAGGCAGGAATTTGCTGCCTCCGCCGTCGACACAATGAAATCAGCTCTGCTCAAAGTACAATCCGGAGCTCCCCCGGTGCAACTCCGGTTAATTATACAGCCACTTATATCACACATACGCAACCTAAAACCGTCATATGAAAAATATATCATTTAAATGCAATATATACTTGACATCTCGCCAAATGCAATATATACTTAACATTGTAAGGAGGAACCACACGCATGCGAAACCTTAAAATGAAATTCCGGCGCATAGAGCTGGGAATGTCACAGACAGAATTAGCCAAAAAAGCCGGCGTGACCAGGCAGACAATCGGTCTCATCGAAGCCGGCGATTTCAATCCTTCTATTAAACTTTGTATCGATATTTGCAAGGCACTCGGTGTCACGTTGAATGATCTCTTTTGGGAGGAAACAGAAAATGAAGAAGATAAATAGCGTATTAGATGAAAGGCAGGAAACAGAACTGCTCAAAGTTGAGCGAAACGGATGCTGGGGCGCTTTCTGGGGACTGCTCGCAGCAATGACTGTGCAAATGTTTATTTACCCCGGTTCTTTCTCTCACATCGCCGGTGAGTGGATCGTATTCATGGTTCTGGCTCTGTACATCACAATCGCCTGCCTCAGAAAAGGAATCTGGGCCAGAAATTTCAAACCGGATGCCAAAACTAATCTTGCATTTTCGGGAGCAGCAGCCATCGTTGTCATGATCTTTGTTTTCTTCCTCGGTTATCTGCGCCGCCCGGAAGCCTTTAAGACCTGCCTCATGCTGGGAGGAGTTACAGGCGCAATCATGTTTGTTGTCATCTTTATATCTCTTTCCATAGCCGCAAAGTCTGTAAAGCACAGGCAGGAGGAGCTGGACCGGGAGCCGGAAGATGAGGATCTGGATCTCTGAAATGCAAGTCTCTCGCGCGAGGATGCGCAGGGATTCGGTTTGGAATTATGTCAACCAGCGCCGGCCCGAATCCCTCGCCGCGAATCGCGAGCGAGACTTAAACCATCACTTGGGGAAGCTGGGAACTTCCCCAGTGCAATAAGCGCAAAAAATCCAGCCTCATCGGCTGGATTTTTAAATCAGGGTCATCCCCTGCTAAGCATATTAAATTGTGCTATCAGAGGCATTATTCTCTTATTAGATACACATCCGCGCTTCCCATACCAAACTGCAGAGCTTCCGAATGGGAATCCATGAAAATGTCCACATGTCCGTACGGTGTTCCGCGATCCTCAACGGTATAAACTGTGCCGTTGATCAAAAGCTTCGTGCCAAAATCGATGCCTCCCATCGCAACCGTGTGGTTGGATGTCGGCATGACGCCGCTGGCAGTCGCATTTCCCGCAGTGCCGCAGCACCTTGCGCAGTTGCAATATGCGGTCAGAGTGAAGTTTCCGAGGTACTCAGCCGAAGCAAGCATTTCTTCCTCTTTGGCTTTCTCCTCCGCTGCTTTCGCTTCCGCGGCATCCGCCAGAGCACCTTCCGCTTCTGCCTGAGCCGCCTCCGCGATCTCTACTGCCATTGCTACAGTGCGGCTGTCATTTGCATCAGATGCAAGGTCTGCAGCCGCTCTGGCATTTTCAGCATCAAGAGCTGCATTCTCTGCAGCCGCTTCGACATCTGAGCTCTCAGTCTCATCAGCGTAGCCTCTGGCCTCATCGGCAGCATATTCTGCTGCGTCTGCCGCTGCTTTCGCAGCCACGCGGCCTTCTTCAAGGCCAACTTAATCTGCTGCATCTGCCGGGATGCTCTCCGTTATAGTATCAAGAAGACCTTCCCCGGATTCGGTACCGGCCTCTGATGTATATTTTAAAAAGTTGATGTCGGAGGCCATATCTCCCGCGTATACAGGACCTGCCTGCATAGCGATGATCATAGATGACGCAAGCAACATACTTGTTATTTTTTTACTGAACATATATAGAAATCTCCTTTCGAGGGGAGATTATATCATCGACGCAAAAAATTAAAAGGGTTTTTTAAAAATTTGTAACGATTCTGTAATAATTACCAATTCTGGGCGCATTTGTGTATTTTTGGTCATACATGACCAGCACTGTGCACAAACACGCACCTTTATGCTTGTTGATCATGCGCAAAAGAACGGAAAAATAATTTCCGCCCGGCAAAATGCCACAAAAATTCCTAAAACTCTTGTAGAAATCTTCTGTTTTGCAAAGTCATCCGGGCATAATTAGAGCCGAAAAATCCCCTTCCGAGGCCAAAAGCAGCAAAATCCTGCTTTCCGAGGCGTGTCTGCTGCCTTTGACCTTGGCGAGTTTCTTCGGGTCGACGTCGGAGGCAGCAAAATCCTGCTTCTGAGGCGTAGTTGCTGCCTTTGGTCTTGGTCGGTTTCTTCGGGTCTTCGGCGGAGGCAGCAAAATCTTGCTTCCGAGGCGTGTCTGCTGCCTTTGGTCTTGGCGGGTTTCATCGGGTCTTCGGCGGTGGCAGCAAAATCCTGCTCCTGAGACGCGTCTGCTGCCTTTGACCCTGGCGAGTTTCTTCGGGTCTTCGGCAGAGGCAGCAAAATCCTGCTTCTGAGGCGTGGTTGCTGCCTTTGGCCTTGGAGAGTTTGTAAACTGCCAGGTCCAAAAGCCGCCGCGCTCAAGATTCAAGATTTTTATCTTGACACCACCACTGCACTTTGCTAAAGTAAAGTGCATATTAATACTCAAGGAAACACAACCATGTCACATTCATCTTCAATGAATTTCTTTTTCGGCTTTGCGAGCTTTACCTTTTTCGGTAAGGCATATTTCGCGTTGGCTGAAAAAAGAGTGTGACGTAGTATAGCTCCACCCGGTACGTAAACCCGCACCGCAGCCGACGAGGCTGCGGTGCTTTTTTTATCCTAAAGAAAATGGAGGCAGCACACATGATCATCATCCTGAAGAACAACCCCGACAAGGACCAACTCGAGAACCTGGAATACTGGCTTTCCGGCATGGGCATCAAAGTACACCCGACAGTAGGTACGGGCAAGACGATCCTGGGACTCGTCGGTGACACGAGCCGGCTCGACATCGATCTCATCTCCGCGCTCGATATCGTTGAAGACGTCAAGCGCGTGCAGGAACCCTTTAAGAATGTCAACCGCAAGTTCCACCCGGATGATACCGTCATCGACGTCGGAGGTGTCAAAATCGGCGGCGGGACACTGACCATTATCGCCGGTCCCTGTTCCGTCGAGTCCGAGGAGCAGGTCGTGGGCATCGCCAAATCCGTTAAGGAGAGCGGAGCAACCATCCTCCGGGGCGGCGCGTTCAAGCCGCGCTCGTCACCCTACTCATTCCAGGGCCTCGGCATTGAGGGCATCCGCATTCTTCTCGCGGCCAAAGAGGCCACCGGGCTGCCGGTCGTCTCGGAGATAATGGATGCGTCGCAGCTGCCGCTATTTGCAGACATCGACATTCTCCAGGTCGGCGCGCGGACCATGCAGAACTTCTCCCTCCTGAAGGCCCTCGGCAGGCAAGACAAGCCCGTCCTCCTGAAGCGCGGGCTCTCCTCGACCTACGAGGAGTGGCTCATGAGCGCCGAGTACGTCCTCGCAGGCGGGAACGGCAAGGTCATCCTGTGCGAGCGCGGGATCCGAACCTTCGAAACCTACACCCGGAACACTCTGGACGTCTCTTGCGTGCCGGTCCTCCGCCAGCTGACCCATCTGCCGATCATCATTGATCCATCCCACGCCTGCGGCAAGTCTCAGTGGGTTCCGTCTCTTGCAAATGCAGGCATCGCCGCCGGTGCCGACGGCGTCCTCATTGAAGTCCACAACGATCCGCAGCATGCAAAGTGCGACGGACCGCAGTCGCTGACACCGGATAGCTTCGCGAAGGCAGTACCCGAACTCAGGGCTATACATGAAATTGTACAAGGCAACAGGTGCGGCTGAGTGAGAAGACCACCAGGGTGGTGTCTCAATCATGTTAGCAATTTAACAACGCCGTGAAGTGATTTTGCTATGACAGTAGAGAATCATGAATCCACCGTTGTTACTGCTGTTTCTGAGAGAACCCCTCCCTGTGTCAAGGACACGAAGGGGAAAATTTCAATGCTACGACTGTCGACACGACAGCCGCATTCTCAAAAAGCAGGATATGAACTGTCAACCAAAATCACACCCAAACATGGAGGTAAAAAATGAGCGATATAGTAAGAGTTGTAGGAATCAACATGGAACTACTGAGCAGCACCGAGACATTTCCGAATGAAGGGCGCGTCGCCTGCCAGGGTGTAAAAGGAGCCTACTCGCAGCAGGCCGCGAACCGGATGTTCGCAAAATCGATGCCGATGTTCTTCAAGACCTTCTCCGGAGTGATCGAGGCCGTGAAGAGCGGCATGGTCGACTACGGGATTCTTCCTATTGAAAACAATTCCTACGGATCGGTCCGCGCGACATATCAGCTCCTCAAAAATGCCGGCGTGTACATCATCCGGGCGGAGAGAATTCTCATCCGCCATCAGCTCCTGGTAAAGCCCGGGACAAACCTTGCCGACGTGACTAGCATCAGATCTCACGAACAGGCACTCGGCCAGTGCTCGCATTTTCTGAAGAAAATGGAGGATCAGGCCGCTATTATCCCCGTCCTTAACACTGCCATGGCAGCCCGCTATGTCAGCGAGTCAGAGGATAAAGGCGCAGCTGCCATCGCTTCCCCGGAGGCGGCCGAAATCTACGGTCTTCAGGCTCTGTCGACCCGGGTATCCGACAGCGACAACAACTATACGAGATTTGTCTGCATATCAAAAGAACCGAAAATCTATCCGGGATCGAACCGGATCTCCATGATACTCTCCGTCCCCCACGAGCCGGGGTCGCTCTATAATGTAATCGGAAAGTTTGCGAAGAGAGGTATCAACATCACAAAGCTCGAGAGCAGCCCGATCGTGGGCAGGAACTTCGAGTTCCGTTTCTACATCGACGCGGAGGCATCGTGTGCAGACCCCGACGTACGGGTCATGCTTGATGAGCTGCGGAACGAGTGCCCAGAATTTGTTTTCCTGGGAAACTATTCCGAAGCCTGAATTACATAGTTACATCATTTATTTAGTAAGACCCGGACTTTTCGAAGCCCGGGTCTTTGTTTCATCTGATTTCAAGAACGCCTTGGTGTTCTTGCCGCGACGTGCGCGGCGCGAGAGCGCATTCAACTGCGCACGTCTGCGATCTGCCGAAGGCGTTTATTCTTCATCTCGAGATCGTACTCACGATGAAGGCGAATGAAACTTTGCGCGCGTATCTAGACTCACGTCACGAGTATTGCGCGATGAAGAATAAAAGCGGGGCTGTGAAACAATGAGGATGAAAACCTCAGGCTTCACAGCCTCCCTTGTTTTTTCTGGACACTTCTTCAAATAATTCGACAACAGGGCGCAATACCCCTTTCCCCATTGAAAGCGCAATGATATCGGTCACGCCGTCCTGGGAAGTCTCATCTGTTTGTTGTAGTATTGATAGAGATTGTGGCCTATAGAAACAAGAGTTAATTCGAGCTTCACGTTATCCAGACCTCTT
>JAFRCB010000283.1 GCA_017404585.1 Lachnospiraceae bacterium | reverse complement strand
CGCAGTTTCATATATTTTGATCCGATGATCCTGTCATCTCAGCGAGCAGTGCAGCGAACTGTTGCTGAAATATCTCTTCTTCTTGACGCACCGTGCCTCTGTAAGAAGCGATCTCTTCAGGGGAGATCTCTTCTGCACGGATGAAGCGCAGTGCGTTCACGGCTTTTTCCGTCTTGATCACCGTCTGTTCGTAAACAGGTCCTATCATGAGAAGACGCAGCGCCTGTTCCTTTTTAAGGAGACCGCTTGTGATGATGCCCCATGTATCGTAGATCGTGTCATTCGCTATGGGACCGGAGATAACGTCGAAACCGGCTAAGGTATCATCTCTTCCCGAACGGTTGGAGTATATGTATTCGAACCACTCAGTGTCTCTGCCGAACCTCTTGATATTGAGTCCGTCGGTATCGAGTTCATATGTGTTCAGATATGTAGTTTCGCCTTTTCTGGAACGTGCCCATCGTTTTGAGAACTCCACGTTGTCGGAAAGATAGAATCCCTGTCCGAAGTCGGCGTTTCTTCTGCCGATCGTGATGTCGGGCGAAGTGATGATCTGAGATCCGGTATGAACAAGCTGTATCATTGTGTCCTATTCCAAGATCTCAAAAGAAGCTATATATTCGATATCCTTGGCAGTGGCCAGTCCCGGATCGCTGATCGTAAAGGAGACCGGGATTCCGAGCTCCATGGCAGCCACTTCGAAATGACAGAGGGCGATGCCCATATCTATCTTCTGCGTATCCCATCTGCCGTCATCATATCCGCGGCTGTGTTTTTCATAGAAGTGCACGCTGTTTCCGCTGAGCACTGCTCTCCACGGCTGCATGTTAACAGCGGAAGGCGCGAAGCGCACTGCTTCAAGGACATCTGCCAGTTTACCGGCAGCGTCTCTGCTCAGGGGCTTCCCGAAGGAGCCGTCGAAGAACAGTTCTTCGAATTCATTTCGGGTGTCCGCTTTGATGCCTTTGCGCATGAGGTTCTCCCGCAGCGACATCCTGGAAGCAGGATAGCCAAGAGGGCTTACACACGGCATGACTTCCTCTTCTGACAGATCCATTGCCTTCTCGAAGGCGTCCCGGTTCATCGTTCCAGCGATCCATGTAGTGCCGACTCCCAGACCTTCTGCAAACAGAACTATCTTTTCAAATGCGTAGCCGAAAGCTTCTTCAGCATGGGGGACACGGTGCATCTTTCCTGCGATATAGCAGTCAGTCCCAACGATCACGGGGCTTGAGAGACCGTATTTCTTTGCGTCGAGGATTTTCCATGAAATGGGGATATCATAAGGATCTTCGACTTTCTCTGCGAATTCGATTATTTTCTGTGCGTCTTCCTGCTTCAGCGGAACTCCGTCGAAGGTGCGGACGCTTCGTCTTTTTCTGATCGTATCAAGAATGCTCATTTGATTGCCTTTCCAGGTTGTGTTCCTGTGCCTTCCTTTTTTAAGAGTTCAGCTGCTCTTTGTGTGTGGTCAGGACTGCTTTGCTCCTTCTGCTGACCAGAGGGCAAGCTGATGCAGGATGGGCGATAAGGCCATTCCGTGTTCTGTGAGAGAGTATTCTACTCTCGGAGGTATCTCCTCATATTGATGGCGCGTTATGATCCCGTCAGCTTCCAGCTCTTTCAGGGAGGAAGATAACATTGCGTTGGTAATGCCTTTGGTCTTACGTACCAGATCGTTGTATCTCTGTGTCCCGTCTGCAAAAAGAGTACAGATGATACGCATCTTCCATTTTCCGCCGACGACCTTAAGCGATTCTCCGATAGGACAGGGTGATGCGCATGGGCAAACGCCGCTGCATACGGCTGTTTCCGCATTTATGCTCATTTTTGATCTGCTCCTTATCTTTGCAATTCCTATGGAATCGTTTTGACTCCATGGATATAATACCAAATATGTAAATTAGAGTAAATATGAAAATCATACCTACTCAAGAATAATTAGTATATTGTTTTGCAGCACACTGACATGAGTGTCCGAAATCCCGTAAGACGTTTTTGTGTTGTTTGCTACGCATTAAGAAAAGCCGGAGGCTGATTCACGTATCAGTCTCCAGCTTCTTCTTTCGTCAGATCCTCGATTGTATATTCCGTTTCCTTTTGTTCTCTTTTATTCGGCAATACGCTCACAGCTTCTTGCATGAGAGAACGTCGAACATCAGGCACCAGTCACCGACAGTCAGAGTGAGCATGCCGCCCTTGAGGCCAAACTCGGTCTCGCCGCGGGGATAGAGCCGGAAGCTCATCTCATCCCCGTCTTCGTCTATGGCCTTGGCATGGAGCTCGCCGTCTTTCATGAAGACCTCGTCAACGATGAAGTCGGCATCCCCGGGGTGCTCATATTTGCCGCAGAAGCTCTCCCATTTTGACTTGTCGGGATCCTTGACCGCGATATCCTCGATGGAGACGATGGGCCCGGGTTCCTTGTCCCTTGCGACCGCTTCCATGCCATCCCAGTAGCCCAGATACGCTCTGACATCCCTGTAATCCCTGCAGCTGAGGATCACAAGGACCCTGTCCGCGTCGATAAAACGCTCGAACCAGGTAGAGACGCCCGGCATGCCGCCGCTGTGGCTGACGACGAGCCCATGCTCCTCGTCACGGCCAATAGCCCAGCCGAAACCGTAGCCAAGCCTATCATCCTCATCGTAAACAGCATCCTCGCCGCTGTTCAGTTTTGCGGGGGTGTACATGAGCTTCTGCTCTTCCAAGGTAAGAACCTTGCCTTCACGAAGCGCCCTGTCCCATCTGAGCATGTCAAAGATGTTGGTGTACACATTATCGTCGCCGTTCAGACCGTCAAAGGCAACTACGTCGCCTTCCTCTGCGGAGTCGATGTCAGCCACGCATTTTCCGTCATCATACACCGTCGCCTGAGCGTAATTTTCAAACGGAATACCGTCCCGGCGGATATGGCAGCAGCGGGTGGAGGTCATCCCTGCAGGCTCGAAAATGTTCTTCTGCAGGAACTCTTCAAAGGGAACGCCGGAGAGCCGCTCCACGAGCAGCGCCAGCAGGTTGTAACCGGTGTTGGAGTAATGCAGGCCTTCCCCCGGGGCGAAGTACGGTTTCGCCTCGGTTTCGCAGAGGAAGCGCGGGATCTCGTCGTTGCCCGGCACCCGTTTCTCTTCTTTCCAGATCTTGATAAACCAATCCGCATCGTCAAAATAATCGGGAATGCCGCTCGTGTGGGTCAGCAGATGCCGGACCGTCACGCCCTTATAAGCGGTGAGTTCAGGGAAGAACTTCGTGATCTCGTCGCCAAAGTCGAGCAGGCCTTCCCGCCGGACCAGCATGACCGCTGCCGCCGTGAACTGCTTGGTGACGGAAGCGAGCTGGAAGATCGTATCCTCCGCGATCGGGAGCGTATCTTCGGGATCCCGGAAGCCGAGAACGCCCTTGGACACGATCTCACCATTTTCGGCATAGAGCCATGCCCCATTGAAGCTGTCCTTTTCCTTCAGCTCGCGGGCCAGATTTTCCATCATTGTGTGTTTATCCATAAAATCAGTTCTCCTTTATTCTTTTGCATTTTTGTAGATTTCACAGGCGATGTCATTCATCGCTTCGTCGGCGGCTTCCGTGACGTTGTTGTACATGACGGCAACGCAGATATCTTTTTTGCGGGAAAAGACCCAGCTGGTCAGAAAGCCCCAATTCTCCCCGCCGTGACCGGCAACGCTGTCCTTGCGGGCTTCCGATTCCCAAACGTCGAGACAGAGGCCGTAGCCGTCCATGACCGGCGTCATCATGCGCCGCGCTGTCTTCTTTTTGAGGAGGCCGCCTTTACGGTAGCTCTTTGAAAGCTCCAGGCCGATCTTGACCAGTTCCGTCGGAGTGGTCCAAAGCCCTGCAGCGGCGAGCTCGGGATAATAGTGATAGCCGTGTGCAGGGTCTTCCTTCTGCGCCAGCCTGAAACCGAACGCGGCGTTGGAAACCAGTTCCTCATCCAGCGGCTGGAAAAAGCCGGTGCGCTTCAGCCCCAGAGGCTCGGCAACTTCCTTTTGGAAGGCTTCGCGGAGGGTCGTGCCGGTGATGCGCTCAAAGGCGAGTTGTGCCAGCGTGATGCCGCCGCCGGAGTACATGTGCTGTTTACCGTAGGGACGGATCCTGCGGAGCCTGGGCGTGACGCCCTTGCCGCTCAGCACGTCCTCGAGCGAAAGCGGCTTGTGCTTTGCGGGATAGCCGGGGAAGCCATGCAGGTTGTAGCCTGCCGTGTGGCTCAAAAGGGCGGCAAAGCTCACCGGGCCTTTTTTGACGAATTCCGGCATCACGCCGGAGAGATCCGCGTCAAGGTCGATGAGGCCCTTGTCCACGTAGCGCAGCAGGGTCAGGGCGAACATGGGCTTCGAGACGGAGCCCGCCTGGAACAGCATGTCCGGGTTCACCGGGAAGTCCTCGCCATAGCGTCCGCTGCCGGCGCAGTAGGTGAGGAAATCGCCGTCTCCGCCTTGGACGGCAATGCTGACGCCGTAGCCCTTCTTGCCCTTGATGCGCATGGCCTTATCCACATCGACGCCGTAGACATTCTTGATGATCCGGTTTGGACCTTTGAGCATCCGCATCAAGACGGCCTCGTCACCGTCGATGATGCCGGTCTCCCGGAAGCCGGCTTTGTGATAGATGTGCAGGCCCAGCTCGTTCTCCGGCTCGGTGGACAGGAAGAGCCGGTCGGCGCCGTTTTTCTTGAAGTATTTGATGATCTCCTGCAGGGCGGCCTGGCCGTAGCCCTTGCCCTGCTCGCTTTTGTCGATCATAAAGCGCCAGAACCAGTAGCGGTCGTCTTCGTCTTCCTCTTCCGGGTTGAATACGAACATACAAAAGCCCACCAGCTTCTCGTCCGCATAGATGGCAAAGGGCCGGGCCACACCGGGCTGCTCCGCGTTAGCCTCATCCGCCTGCCACAGTGAAACTTCATTCGTTGCGACGAAGGGCTGATCTTCCCGCACGGAAAGGGCAAGAACAGCATCTCTGTTGCTGTCATTTATAGGTTCCAGTCTAATTATCATGATTAATTTTCTCCGTAATAGTTTTCATAGCCGGGACTGGGTCTTTCAGTCGCCGGCTATGTGCGAATCTAAATCTGTTTTGCGTATGATCCAGCATTATTTCTTTTCATTCCTCTGCAGCTTCGGCAGATCTCAGCTTTCGCAGGATCCTTTGAATGCTTTTTTCGGACAGAGAAAATGTACGGGAGAGCTCTTTTGTGCTTATACCGTTCTGATAAGCTTCGTAGATCCTTTCATTCCGTTCGCGGAAGAACTCTTTAGAGGATGTTCCGCTTCCCCAGGACCGTTTCTCTTTCTTTGGGATATAAATGATCTCTCCGTCTACATACTGCTGAATCGCTTCTAATAATTCTCTGGGTAGGATTCTGTCCGCCCGGATATAGCTCATGTGCTCCTCCTAATGATCATCAGGATTCGTCTGAGCTTACGATTCAATTATCAGGATTTAAGCTCAGACTACTGAGCGATCACATACTTCCTGGTCATAAAAACAATGCTCCTTCCTTTAGAATAAGGTGCAGACCTGAGATTCATTATACAGTACGGAACGGTCTGCTTCACCCTCAAGTATTTTTATAATTATTTGTGCGTCAGATCAGTTTATAGTACGAAATCTCCGTGTTCCATGACGGGGATCTCACGACCGTCATGTGTAATGCCGGTGATCATGAAATCGTCCGTTCCGATCATGATATCGTTATGGCTCACGGAATGGTTGACTCCCAGTTCTATGAGCTGTTCGCGGGTCATCTCGGTGCCGCCCTTGACACAGTCAGGGAAGGACGTGCCGAATGCTATGTGGCAGGCGGCGTTCTCGTCGATAAGACCGTTATAGAATATGCGGCCGGTTTTCTTGATGGGTGACTGCTTGGATACCAGTGCAATCTCCCCCAGCTGTCTGGTGGTCTCGTCGCGGAAAAGTGCTTCTCTGAGAGCGTCAGCGCCTTCATCAGCGCCGCAGTCGACTGCCTTGCCGTTCTCGAATCTCATCCAGAGACCTTTTACGAGCTTGCCGCTCATGTTGATCGGGAAGGACGCATAAACGATTCCGTTCACAGAATGGAAATCAGAATCGG
>JAFRCB010000282.1 GCA_017404585.1 Lachnospiraceae bacterium | reverse complement strand
CTTCGCTCTCTCGGATGTGTAGGGCGGAGCGTGGAAATATGTTGCGTCGATCGTAACACCGCGCTTTGCGACCATCCAGCCGGCGACCGGGGAGTCAATCCCGCCGGACAGAAGGAGCATAGCGCGTCCGGCTGTGCCGATCGGCATGCCTCCCGGTCCCGGGATAACTTTCGAATAGATATACACTTCGTCGCGGATCTCCACGTCAAAAAGGATCTGGGGATCGTGAACGTCGACCTTCATGTCCGGGAAATTCTCGAGGATGGCCTCGCCGAGTTCTGCCGCCACCTCCATGGAAGTGAGCGGGAACTCCTTATCGACACGGCGGGCTTTGACCTTGAACGTCTGCGTGCAGTTCGGATGCTCCTCGCGGACATATTCTATCATGTCGGCCTTCATTTTCTCCACGCCGTCCTTCTCGTAGATCACGACGGGGCATATTCCGACAACACCGAACACATGGCGAAGCACGTCGACCGTCTCATCAAAGTTCCAGTCTCCGCTGCAGTTGACATAAATTCTTCCGCGGATTTTTGTGACGTCGAACTCACCGTCAATCCTCTTCAGCAGTGTGCGGATCCTCTTCGCGAGCGCATCCTCGAAAAGGTGGCGGTTGTCGCCCTTGATGCCGATCTCGCCGTATTTGATCATAAATGAATTGTACATAATAACTCCTCTAAGCAGGCAGGATTCATCTGCCTTTTTCATGCAAGTCCCGCGCGTGAGTCGGCGCGGGATTCGGGTCAGCACCGACTGACATAATTACTTTCTTCTGTATCTTCTCAGCATCGGCAGCATCTGTTTAAGATATGCCAGAGCTTCATCTACTTCTTCCTCCGTGTTGTTTTCTGCAAATGAAAACCTCACCGAAGACTCCATCTCCTCCCTCGAAGCGTCGATGGCCGTGAGAGTCGGAGAGCCGGCCCTCTTATGAGATGAGCAGGCAGAACCTGCAGAGACGTATATTCCCTGATTCTCGAGAGTATGCTGAAGCACCTCCGCGCCGACTCCGATAAAGGCCGCATTGACAATGTGCGGTGCCCCCTCATCGCCGGGCATGCCGTGGATAACGACATTGTCGATCTCACTGAGCCCTGCGATCATTCTGTCCCGGAGTGCTCTCATATGGGCAATCTTGGCATCAAAATCTGTGTAGGCCTCCTCAGCCGCAGCACCGAGACCTGCGATTCCCGGCACATTCTCCGTTCCGCTTCGAAGCGCGTTCTGCTGACCGCCGCCGTAAATGAGCGGCAGCAGCTTGGCAGAGTCCGCTTTATACAGGAATCCGGTCCCCTTAGGCCCATGCAGCTTGTGCCCGCTGACAGAGAGCAGGTCGATTCCGAGCTCTCTCGGGTAAATCACATACTTTCCGTAAGCCTGGATGGCATCGACATGATAGAGGGCTTTAGGACATTTGATTTTCTTCAATCTGCCGATCTCCGCGACCGGTGTCACCGCTCCGATCTCATTATTGACATACATCATGGAGATCAGGATGACGTCCTCCGTCATCTCATTTTCAAGCACCTGCATATCGAGTCTCCCCTGACTGTCAACAGGGATGGTTACGATCTCAAAACCTTCGGAAGCGAGTATTTTCAGCGGCTCCGAGACAGCCGGGTGCTCCATCGGGGTTGTGAGGATCTTATTGCCTGCGCGGCGGTTGGCCCGGGCTCCGCCGATCAAAGCCCAGTTATTGGACTCCGTACCCCCGGATGTGAAATAAATCTCGTTGTCCGAGACCTTCAGAGTCTTCGCGATCTGTTTCTTTGCATTCTTTATGTACTTCTCTGCATCGACCCCCTTCTGATGGAGTGACGAAGGGTTGCCGTAGTCACAGGTCATCACATGCATAACGATTTCCGCCGCCTTCTTAGAGACGACAGTTGTAGAAGAATTATCAAAATAAATTTCTTTCACGGATTGTTCCTTTCCGTTTCTCAAGGTTTCGGCGGCCTTGTCACACAGTCTTTCCCGTATTCGAACATGACTCCCGCAGTCTTAGCATACTGCGTTCCGCCTGTATCCGGTCCGTATTTCGGCACTGCCGCTCCACATAGTTGACAGCGAGACATTATACCATACAGACTGTTCAGTGTTTAGTGTTTTTTCAAAAAGTTTGCGCCGGATGATGAAACTCGCTGCAGCCTGGCTGAACTGTTACGGTCGCCTGCGGCTGAATTTCAGTTATAGCGGACCTCCATCAGGGTCAGCCCGCAGGCAGGCGCAGTGGGCCCGGCAAGCTTGCGGTCACGGGCCTCGAGCAGGGCATCCATGGAACGGGGATCCCGCCTTCCCTCGCCGACCTCGATTAGCGTCCCGACAAGGATCCTGACCATATACTGGAGGAAGCCTTCGCCGATGAATTCAATATCAATTTCATGCTCATTCTCGCGGATATGGATCGCAAAGAGTTTGCGGACAGTAGACTTTCTCATACGAGGATTCCCGCAGAAGCTCTTGAAATCATGCTCGCCGCGAAGCTGTATTGTCGCCATCTTCATAGCCGCGACATCCAGCGGTTCGCCCCGGTACTCATAGATATACTTGCGGTCAAACACATGGTAGGATTTGTCCTTCCCTATCCGATACAGATAGGTCTTCTGGGTCGCGTTGAAGCGGCTGTGGAAGCGCGGTGCGGCGACATCGACCGAGAGCACGCCGATATCATCCGGCAGGTATGTATTCAGATAATCGCGGATATCACCGGTCGACAGCTCGGTGTCGATGCGGAACTGGGCAACCTGGCCTCTGGCATGCACTCCGGCATCCGTGCGGCCGGCACCATGTACGTCGACCTGATCCGTACCCGTCATCCTGCACAGAATAGTCTCCAGCTTCTCCTGTATCGTGTTATCCGTATCTCCCTGCTTCTGCCACCCGTTGTAGCGGGTCCCGTCATACTGCACGAGCATCCGATAATTCTTCATTAAAGACCTCCACATTTCTTCACACTGATCGCCCCACACCGGGCAAGCACCGAAGCGCTCTCGTTTCGAGCCTGACAGTCCCGATTCACATTACCATCCGGGCTTAAACATATCAGCCCCATTCCTACAAAAAAGCTGCTGCACAAAACAGCTGCAGCAACGAGTGCTTCATCAAGTAAGGCACCCCGCTTCATGCAGCTCTTTTATGCAGCAGCCGTAAAGCAGGCCCAAAGGCCGCGTTCGCATTATTCGTCCGCGCGTTTCTTTCTCTTGAGGCTGATTTTCTTAAATTTCGCGACAGAATCCTCCGTCACAGAGCCGGCAGGCTTCTCGGTTACGGGATCGGCAAAATCAATGTCATAATCCGGCTCACTCGCGAAGGAAGACGCTCCGGACTGAATCCCGGATGTCGCCGATACGGAAGCTGTGACGTCAGCGTTTTCGTCATCGGCAGGCATGATATAGCCGGTATTGCCATATGCGCTGCCTGAATTACCGTAAGTGCTGCCTGTGTCACTGTAGGTTCCGCCTGTATACGCAGTGTCCGAATAAGGCGCTGCCGCTGCTTCCGGTTCCACCTCCGGTTCAATCTCTGTCGCTGCAGGCTCCTGCTCATCCTTCTTAGATGCCCAGCCCCACTTTTTCTTCTTTTCAGGCTCAGATGCATCTGTCGTCTCCTCCTTGGGAACCGGTTTCCTGAACATGAACCGGATCATAAAGATCACG
>JAFRCB010000281.1 GCA_017404585.1 Lachnospiraceae bacterium | reverse complement strand
TACAAAGTAACCATCGACGGAAAGCAGTATTCCCCGCAGGAAATTTCCGCTATGGTTCTTCAGAAGCTGAAGGCTGACGCTGAGAACTACCTCGGCGAGAAGGTCACAGAGGCAGTCATCACAGTTCCGGCATACTTCAATGACGCACAGCGCCAGGCAACAAAGGATGCCGGCAAGATCGCAGGTCTTGAAGTAAAGCGTATCATCAACGAGCCGACGGCAGCAGCTCTGGCATACGGCCTTGACAACGAAGTTGATCAGAAGATCATGGTCTATGACCTTGGCGGCGGCACATTCGATGTTTCTATCATCGATATCGGCGACGGCGTCATCGAAGTTCTTGCAGTTAACGGCGACAGCCACCTCGGCGGCGATGACTTTGACAATGCGATCACAAACTACATGCTGCAGGATTTCAAGCGCAAGGAAGGCGGTGATCTGTCAAAGGACAGAATGGCTCTTCAGAGACTGAACGAGGCAGCTGAGAAGGCTAAGAAGGACCTTTCTTCTTCCACAACGACCAACATCAACCTTCCGTTCATCACAGCTACAGCTGAGGGCCCGAAGCACTTCGATATGGACCTCACAAGAGCTAAGTTCGATGAACTGACAAGAAGCCTTGTTGAGAGAATAGTTATTCCGGTACAGAAAGCTCTTCAGGATGCAGGCCTCATGGCATCTGACCTTACAAAGGTCCTTCTGGTCGGCGGTTCCACACGTATCCCGGCAGTTCAGGATAAGGTAAAGGCTCTGACAGGCAAGGAGCCGAGCAAGAACCTCAACCCGGATGAGTGCGTAGCAGTCGGTGCTTCCATCCAGGGCGGCAAGCTGTCCGGTGAAGCAGGCGCAACAGACATCCTTCTTCTGGACGTCACACCGCTTTCACTTTCCATCGAGACAGAGGGCGGCATCGCTACTCGCCTGATCGAGAGAAATACAACGATCCCGACAAAGAAGAGCCAGGTATTCTCCACAGCAGCTGACAATCAGCCGGCAGTTGATATCCATGTTCTTCAGGGTGAGAGACAGTTCGCAGCTGACAACAAGACCCTCGGCCAGTTCAGACTGGACGGCATCGCTCCGGCACACCGCGGTGTTCCGCAGATCGAAGTTACATTCGATATCGATGCCAACGGTATTGTAAACGTCTCCGCTAAGGACCTCGGAACAGGTAAGGAGCAGCATATCACGATTACATCTTCCTCCAACATGTCCGATGCTGATATCGACAGAGCAGTCAAGGAAGCTGCGGCATTCGAGGCTCAGGACAGAAAGCGCAAGGAAGGCGTCGATGCCAAGAACGAAGCTGAGTCCATGGTATTCCAGGTCGAGAACGCACTGAACGAAGTCGGCGACAAGATCAGCAACGATGAGAAGGCATCTGTTCAGGCAGACGTTGATGCTCTCAAGGCAGTAGTCGAGAGAGTTAAGAACGTACCGAACCTTTCCGATTCTGAAGTATCCGAGCTGAAAGCAGGCAAGGAGAAGCTGATGAATTCCGCACAGAAGGTATTTGCCAAGATGTACGAGCAGGCAGCTCCGCAGGGCCAGGCAGGTCCGGGACCGCAGGGCTTCGGTGGCGGCAGCTACGGCGGAAATAACGGCGGCGACGATGATGTTGTCGATGCTGACTATACTGAAGTATAATGGTACTGCTCTGCAGGGGCTCACATTTACTGCGAGGCAGCTGCAGATTGCACCGAATAATTAAATCTGACTTTTTGGGGCTCCCGCTCTTCGCGGAGTGGGAGCCTCATTTTTGGCGTTTTGCGGGATTGTTACCGCAATGGAGAATAAGTCTTTTGAGCGGGCATCACTTAGTACGTGAGAGTTTTGTGGAATTGTGATCCGCTGCGGAGAATCTTTTGAGCGGGCATCCATCGGGCGGCAGCTGCAGGCCTGAGGCCCACCACTGAGAATTAG
Organism: Lachnospiraceae bacterium; assembly: GCA_017404585.1. Classification (GTDB taxonomy): domain Bacteria; phylum Bacillota; class Clostridia; order Lachnospirales; family Lachnospiraceae; genus Chordicoccus. The sequence continues at coordinate 2,385 of JAFRCB010000281.1, read as the reverse complement.
ATTGGGGAAGAATATGGCAGAAAAGCGTGATTATTACGAGGTGCTCGGCGTTGCGAAGGACGCGACCGATGCTGACCTCAAGAAAGCATACCGCCAGCTGGCTAAAAAATACCATCCGGACGTAAACCCGAGTGAGGAGGCAGCCGAGAAATTCAAGGAGGCATCCGAAGCGTACTCGATCCTGTCCGATCCGGACAAGAGGAGAACGTATGATCAGTTCGGGCATGCAGCATTTGAAAATGGCGGAGCCGGCGGATTCGGAGGATTTGACTTCACCGGATCCGGAATGGGTGATATTTTCGGCGACTTGTTCGGCGATCTTTTCGGAGGCGGCACGAGATACTCCCGCAGGGCCAACAACGGTCCGATGCGCGGTGCCAATGTCCGCACCTCCGTCAATGTCAGCTTTGAGGAGGCAGTCTTTGGCTGCGAGAAGGAGATCGAGCTCAATTTCCGCGAAGTGTGCGAGACATGCCACGGCACGGGAGCTAAAGAGGGAACTCAGCCTGAGACCTGCAGCCGGTGCAACGGCACAGGACGTGTACTTCAGACACAGCAGTCAATTTTCGGCATGATGCAGACAGAGACAGTCTGCCCGGAATGCCGCGGTCAGGGCCGCATTATCCGTGAGAAGTGTCCGGAATGCCACGGCAGCGGATACAAGACAAAACGGATCAAGATCAAGGTCCAGATTCCTGCAGGTATTGATAACGGCATGTCTGTAAGAGTCCGCGACAAGGGTGAGCCGGGTACGAACGGCGGCGCAAGAGGCGACCTTCTGGTCGAAGTCCGCGTTTCCCGCCATCCGCTTTTCCAGAGGAACGATACGGATCTGTATTCGACGGCGGCGATTTCATTTGCCAAAGCCGCTCTTGGCGGAAAAATCCGGATCAAGACCATCGACGGCGACGTCGAGTATGAGGTCAAAGCCGGCACAGCGACTGATACAAGAATCCGTCTTCGCGGCAAGGGTGTACCGGCCGTCAACAATCCGAAGCGCCGCGGCGACCACTATGTCACTCTGGTAGTTCAGGTCCCGACCAAGATGAACCGCGCTCAGAAGGACGCTCTCAGGAAATATGCCGAGGCCATGGGCGAGCCATAAAATGTGAGGTGCAGATATGGAATGGATGAAATATACCATTAATACGACAGAGGAAGCCGAAGATCTTGTCTGCTCCATGCTGAATGACTTCGGCATCATGAACGTCGAGATTGAAGATAAAGCCCCCGTTTCTCCAGGTGAGAACGGAGGCTATTTTGGCGATGTGGTGCCGGATCTGGGCTTCGATGATCATACGGCCAAGGTGTCTTTCTATCAGGAGATTCCCGAGGATGATCCCGAATTCGATGAGGATGAGATTCTGAGAAAAGTTGGCAGGGGACTTCTGGATCTTCAGAACATGGGTGTGAAGATCGGAAGTGCGCAGATCGACATTTCGACTACTGCTCAGGAGGACTGGGCCAACAACTGGAAGCAGTATTTCCATCAGTTCATGGTCGATGACATTCTGATTATCCCTTCATGGGAGGATGTGGAGCCGGAACAGGAAGCTTCCATGGTACTGCGCATCGATCCGGGCATCGCGTTCGGGACGGGCAAGCATGAGTCCACACAGCTGGCAATACGCGGGCTTCGCAAATATCTGAAGGATGGCATGCGGGTCCTGGATATCGGAACGGGCAGTGGGATCCTGGGTATCGTCGCTCTTAAGAGCGGTGCCGGGTATGTGCTTGGAACAGATCTCGACGTGAACACCCTGGAAGCTATCGGTGAGAATATTGAGAAGAATGGGGTGGATCCGGAGTCATTTGCATATGTGATAGGAAACATACAGGACGATCCGGCCATCCAGGAGTACGCGGGCGGCGATTATGATATCGTAGTTGCAAATATCATCGCCGAAATTCTCGCCGGCATCACCCCGGTCGTGCCAAACCACCTGAAGAAGGGCGGAATCTATATCACGTCGGGCATTCTGATCACTCATGCGCAGGTCGTCCGAGATGCTATGGCGGCGGCAGGATTTACGATCATTGAAGAAAATGAGATGGGCGAGTGGGAGAGCATTGTAGCCCGTCTGGATTAAAGAGAGATTTTTATGTTCAGATTTTTTGTTGACGAGTCGCAGATCAGTGGAAAGGAACTCACGATCAGCGGCGGCGACGTCAATCACATTAAAAACGTGCTGAGGATGAAACCGCAGGACGAGGTCGAGGCGGTCCTGCCGGACGGACGGATCGCGACCTGCAGTCTCAGAGAACTCTCGGATGATGAGATCATCGCGGATGTGCTGTTCGTGGAGGAGTCAGGGGTCGAGCTCGGGAATAAGATCACTCTCTACATGGGTCTGCCCAAGTTCGACAAGATGGAGCTTGTGATCC
>JAFRCB010000280.1 GCA_017404585.1 Lachnospiraceae bacterium | reverse complement strand
GGAGATATAATCGCCGTCATAGAGCTCATACATGACGACCTTTCCTTCGGATACGCCCGCTGCACCCTTGCAGAGCAGCTGGTATGGGAAGTCAATATAGTCACCTTCATCAACTGTCGTCTCAACAGTCTGGCCATCCACGGTCTGCTGAAGAACCAGTCTGAAGGCTCCGCCCTGGTAATTGGAAGGAGCATCCAATGTTGAATTGGTCGTCCAGCTCGCCGTCTGAATGTTCGCGCCGCCTCCCGATGTACCGGTCTGTCCGATCATATCAGGATTATTGACTGTCAGAGTGATTTCCGTACCGACAGATACTTCGGTACCGCTTGAAATGCTCTGTTTAATAACGTCACCGACATTGACACGGTCGGACGAGCCGTACTCGATCTTGACGATCAGGCCCATGCTCTGGAGTGCGGCGACCGCCTGATCCTCCGGCAGTCCGCCATAGGAGCTTACAGTCACTTTCGCAGCGTTCTCAGACCCGGTGCTGACGGTCAGTGTGATAAGATCAGTCGGTCCGACATTATCTCCGACACCCGGTGAAACAGAAATAACGTTGCCGATCGCAATCTCCTCGGAGGGAGCATTTGCCACCTGCATATTTGAGAAGCCCGCAGCAGTCAGCGCATTCTGTGCGTCTGTCAGGGACATATTGATGACATCCGGCATTGTGATCGTAGTGCGTCCGCTGCTTCTGTAATAGTATATGGTCGTGTTCTTGTCGACCTTGGAGCCGGCGACAGGATCCTGTTCCATGATGATCCCTGCCTCATACTCTTCAGACTCCTTCTCGCCCATATACTTGATGCCGAGATTAGCTTCCTGCGCTTTGGCAGCAGCTTCACTTTCAGACATGCCTACAATGACCGGGACCTCCACCTGGCTGGTAGATTCCGTCGCTCCGTTGTCACTCACTGCCGCAACAGTACTTTCGACAGCGACCTGATTTCCGTTATCGGATCCTCTGCCCATGCTGAAAAGGCCGGCTGCCCGCGCGATGAAGTAAATCAGAACACAGATGATCAGTGCACCGATCACGAAGACGCCGATTGTCATGGCCTTTTCAAGTCTTCCGGAGAGACCGTCATCCGATTCGTCATACGGGTCATCGTAGGGCTCCTCCTCCGGCAGTTCACGGCCTGACTTGGCAGCCGCCGTCGACGTGTATGTCTTCTGGCTGATATCCGGACGCGTGTAACCATCGCTGCGGATGCGGTCCTGCTCTTCCGGTGTGATCACGACGGTCCTTGCGTGATCGGAAAGTGGAGCCAGAGTGACAAAACGACCGTCAGGTTCCACCAGCGAATGCTTCAGATCGTTGATAACATCGTTCATTGACTGATATCTTCTGTCAACGCTCTTCTGTGTGCACTTGTAAATGATCTGCTCCAGAGAGTACGGAAGGTCCGGCGCATATTTTGACGGAGGGTCCATCTCGTCCTGCAGATGCTTGATCGCTATAGCCACTGTCGTCTCGCCGTCGAACGGCACGCGGCCGGTGACCATCTCGTAAAGCGTGATGCCGAGTGAATAAATATCGGATCTTGAATCCGAGTAACCGCCTCTCACCTGCTCCGGAGAGCTGTAATGGACTGACCCCATCGCGTTGGCACTGATGGTGTTCGATGAAGCCGCGCGTGCTATACCGAAATCAGTCACCTTAACTTTGCCGTCAGTGGAGATTATTATGTTCTGCGGTTTTACATCCCGGTGTACAATACCGGCCTGATGTGCTGCCGCAAGTCCCATACAGACCTGAATGGCAATACTGGTCGCCTCACGGACGGAAAGCTTGCCTTTTTTAGAAATATACTCTTTAAGCGTAATGCCCTCGACGAGCTCCATGACAATATAATAATTGCCCATGTCTTCGCCCACATCGAAAACATTCACGATATTCGGATTGGCAAGTCGAGCCGCGGACTGCGCCTCTCTTCTGAACTTCGAAATAAAGGTGCCGTCCTCGCGGAACTCACTCTTCATAACTTTGACAGCTACGAACCTGTTCAGTTTATGGTCCTTAGCCTTATAAACATCGGCCATACCGCCCGATCCGACACGGCCAACAATTTCGTAACGTTCCCCTAAAACTGTCCCCGCTTTTAACATTATGCCTCCTCGTCCGAATCCGGTTCTACCAGAATGACTGCAATGTTATCTTTTCCGCCGTTTTCGTTCGCTGTTTCTACCAGCACTCTGGCTTTATCTTCGATAGGATCTGTTCGTCTGAGAATTCTTCTTATGTCCTCATCCTCCACCATGTTGGAGAGACCGTCAGAACACATGAGAATCATTCCCCCCGGTTCGACCTTATAGTCAAAGAAGTCAATGTCCACGTAAGGAGTAGCACCGACCGCTCTGGTGATGATATTCTTATCAGGATGATTCCGGGCTTCCGCCTCTGTGATCTCACCGAGTCTCACCATCTCCTCAACAAGACTGTGATCCTTAGTGATCTGCTTCAGTGTATCGCCAAGAAGATACAGGCGGCTGTCCCCGACATTGGCTGTATACGCATAGCGGTCGATGATGGTCGTCACAACAATCGTCGTACCCATCCCGCGCATTTCTTCGTGTTCGTCCGACTCCTTCAGTATACCCCTGTTAGCCAGCTCGATCGCGTCCCGTATCAGCTTGATCGGATTGGTCTCACGGCTGGTGCCGATTGATTCCCTGACGGCGTTGACAGCGAACCGCGACGCAAAATCGCCGGCTTTATGTCCTCCCATGCCATCTGCCACAATGAACAGGTTGGGAAGATTTCCGACAGGTGCGACCGATGCATACACGCAGTCCTGATTAATTTTTCTTCTCTGTCCCACATCAGTGAGTGCGAAAGCTTTCATAGTTTATCCGTTTCCGTGTATCTTTTTCTTAATTGTCCACAGGCCCCGTCAATATCACGGCCCATTTCCCTTCTAATAGTAACATTTATTGCACATTTTTCAAGTTTTTTCTGAAAGGCTGCCACTGCGCGGCGGTCAGGCGCAGTCATTCCGGTCTCCCTGACCGGATTGACCGGAATCAGGTTGACCAGACAATTTACACCCGAAAGGAGCTGTGCGAGTTCTCTGACACAGGCGTCCGAATCGTTGACGCCGGCAATCAGGCTGTATTCAAATGTGAGCCGCCTGTGCGTGGCCTCATAATAGATTTTCAGAGCTTCCATGATTTCCCGCAGTGAAAAGCTCTTCGCTACGGGCATGATCTTCCGTCTCATCTCGTCATTCGGAGCGTGGAGGGACAGAGCAAGATTGATGCTCAGTTTTTCCTCCGCAAGTCTCAGGATGCCAGGGACGATTCCGCAGGTGGACACTGTGACATTTCTCTCACTTATATTGTGTCCGTCCGCATCCGTGAGCATCCGGATAAAGCGAACGACATTTTCGTAGTTATCGAGCGGCTCCCCCGTTCCCATGACAACGACGTTGGAAATCCTCTGTCCGAAGTCTCTCTCGATCGCATAAATCTGTCCGAGCATCTCTCCTGCAGTCAGGTTCCTCGTCAGCCCGCCGATCGTAGACGCGCAGAAGGAACATCCCATTCGGCAGCCCACCTGTGAGGATATGCAGACGGAGTTCCCATGATGGTACATCATAAGAACGCTCTCCACATAATTTCCGTCATGCATACGGAAAAGATATTTTCGGGTCCCGTCCACTTTGGATATCTGGACTGTCTCTCTGACCGGAAGACGGAGCGGATATTCAGCCGCAAGGCGGGCACGGAGATCTTTGGAGAGATTCGTCATCTCATCATAGGATGCCGCGTTCTTTACATGGATCCACTCATAGATCTGACCTGCCCTGAATTTCTTCTGCCCGATTCCTTCCATCAAGGAGACGAGCTCCGGCAGCGTCATATCAATTATACTGACATATTCCTGTGAATGTTCTGTGTTTGACTGCATTAATTCCTCACTAAAACTTTTCATTCATTCTTGCGGAATCTCGCTATAAAGAAGCCGTCGCACTCATGAATGCCCGGAATCAGCTGGATATAGCCCTCAGCCGTCGTGTGGCGGCGCAGCTCATGCGGGAGATATGGATCAAGGCTGTCAGCTGTAAGCGGATAATTCTCCGTGAACCATCTGACGTTCTCCTCGTTCTCCATGCGGCTCACCGTACATGTGCTGTAGATCAGAGTCCCTCCCGGTCTCACATAGCTGACCGCATTGTGCAGGATCCTCCTCTGAAGTTCCTGAAGCTCCTGGATCTTAGCCGGAGTGATCCTGTACTTGATGTCCGCTTTTCTGCCAATCACACCAAGCCCCGAACAGGGAAGATCGCATATAACAATATCTGCCTTCTCCTCAGATTCCTGGTCATGCATGAGGGCATCCATGACCACCGGTCTAATATTAATGAGATCCGCCCGGGTCACATTCTGAACGATCAGGGCGACCTTTTCCTCTGAAAGGTCTCTCGCTTCGACCATCCCGTAGGATGCCATTTTATCCGCTATATGAAGGCTCTTTCCGCCGGGTGCGGCACATACGTCGATAACGTAATCGCCCTGTCTCGGACCGGCAGCCTCAGCCACCAGCATGGAACTTACATCCTGCGGGAAGATAAGACCCTTCATGAAAGCATCCAGGGCGGGCAGGTAATTATAATCTGATATATTGTAAGCATAGGGAAGATACGGTGCCTTCTTAACTGTAACTCCCTGATTTCTTAAGCTGTTCAGTATATCAGCCCTGTTCACCCTGCTGGTCTTAAGTCTGATCGTCGTCGGTCTTACCTCGAGAAAGCTTGCGAACATTTTCTCGGCCACTATCATGCCGTACTCATTGAGCCATGCTTCCGCAAGCCATTCAGGCACACTGTAGGTGACAGACAGATAGCTGACCGGCTCTTTATCGGCGCTCGGATACTCGATCGACCCGGCATTCCGCACGATGTTCCTGAGAACTCCGTTCACGAAGCCTTTCAGATTATAAAAGCCTCTGGTCTGCGCGAGGCGGACAGCTTCGTTGACCGCCGACGCGTTCGGGACGCTGTCCATATAGAGGATCTGGTAGGTACTCATGCGCAGAATATTCTGGATAACTGGTTTCATGCGGGGCACGGGGAGCGTAGAGTATCTGCTGATGCAATAGTCGAGCTCGATCAGTCTCTCAACGGTCCCCTCACAGACTTTAGTGATGAACGCGCGGTCTCTCTTCGAAAAATACTGTACCTTTTCCAGTGCGTTGTGAATCGCTATATTACTGTAGACACCATCTTTAAATATAGTTAATAGTATATCCAGTATAATTTCCCTAAGGTTGCTTGCCGGCACTGTATAACCTCCCTGCCATCACTTAAGAAAGTTGTCTTTTATTACATATCCTCTGAGGAAGTCAGACGTCTTCATGCGCTTCTTCCCCTCGATCTGGACTTCATCCGGGCACACATATCCGCTGCCGGTCTGAATCAACATGCGGCCGCCCTCACCCGAATGTACGGCTCCGGGCTCACCTTTTGCGTCCGGTGATACCACATGGGCTTTGAAAATGCGGAAGTTCTTTCCGTCGAGCGTCGTGAAAGCGCTCGGCCACGGGTCGTAGCCTCTGACTTTTCTGCAAATGATCTCCGCGCTCTCCTTCCAGTCGATCCTTCCGTCCTCCTTCCTGAACATCTTCACATAGGAGACATTCTCGGTCGGCTGCGGAATCCGGACAGCCTTTCCGCTTTCTATGTCCGGAAGCGTATCAATAAGAAGCTCTGCTCCTATGACCGCTAGTTTATCGAAGAGACTCCCACCGGTCTCCTCCGGTGTTATCGGACATTCTCTTACGGAAATAATATCCCCCGTGTCAAGTCCCACGTCCATCTGCATGATCGTGACACCTGTCTTTTCACATCCATCGATAATAGCCTGCTGGATCGGCGCAGCTCCGCGATAAGCGGGGAGCAGCGATGCGTGAACATTTACACATCCAAGAGGCGGAAGCTCAAGAAGTTCCTTCGGCAGGATCTGGCCAAAAGCTGCGACGATAATAAGATCGGGTTTCATATCCGCGATTTCGGCGACAGCTTCCTCGTTCCTGACCCGCCGCGGCTGAAAAACGCGGAGTCCGCGCGACACTGCCAGTTCCTTGACCGGGCACGGACACAGTTCCTTCCTGCGGCCCTTAGGACGGTCCGGCTGGGTGACAACACCTGTCACCCTGTATCCATTATCGAGAATCGCTTTAAGTATCCCTGCAGCAAAATCCGGTGTTCCCATAAATACTATATTCACTGCGCTCCACCTCCATCCATCGTTGATCTCTGCCGGCGTCGGCCATGTTTCCTGCGGCTTCATCCTGCAAATTCTGCCGGGCTAAATTCAGGACTCGCTCTCTTCCTCGTCTTCCTCCATGTCATTCACATCGTAGATCTCACCCTCGACAAGCTCCATATACAGATGGCCATCGAGATGATCGATCTCGTGGCAGAAGTCTCTTGCCAGAAGGCCTTCCCCCTCCATGCGGACGGGCTGCATATTCCTGTCGAGGCCCTCAACGATGACATGATTCGGTCTTGTGACCTTGCCGTACTTGCCCGGGTTGGAGAGGCATCCCTCGTCGCCTGTCTGAGTGCCGTCAGATTCTACAATGACCGGGTTGATCAGCACCCTCGGATCGTCCCCTGTATCGACAACTATGATGCGCTTCAGGACACCGACCTGCGGGGCTGCAAGTCCGACACCGTTGTACTCATACATTGTGTCGAACATGTCGTCAATAAGCTCCTCGATCTTCGGTGTCATCTCTTTTACTTCTCTGCATTTCTT
>JAFRCB010000279.1 GCA_017404585.1 Lachnospiraceae bacterium | reverse complement strand
TGATGCCCTTGCAGGGAGCATGGCGGGCGGAATGATGAATTTTGAACAGATAATGGAGGAACATCCGATCTTGATGCTGCTCTGGCATATATTTGAATTCGCGGCCTATGCGGTGGCTGTCGGAATTTTTATATATCTCACTTACAGGTTCGTAAGCAACCTGTACTACGAGTTCAGGTCAGCCATCCCGGAGAACGGAGATAAGAGAATCGTGCTTGAGACGAGGGAGGAGAGTGAGGAGACAGAGCAAAGGCAGAGCTCCGTAAAACCGGGGCTTGGACCGGAGGGCAGGATCCGAAGAAAGTATATAAGACTTGTGCGCGGATCCGGCAGGCAGAAGGACCTGCGGGATAGTATGACTCCGCATGAGATCGAGGAGAAAGTGGGGAGCAGGCAGCTTCATGAGATTCACGATGCCTATGAGAAAGCCAGATACGGGTGACCGCTTATCTGCTGGACATGAGCGGCATTTCATCTTATAATGTGTGCTGTCTGAAAGACAATATGTAAGTACATGCTGATTGATGTATCCGCAGGTCTCCGACAATGCGGCATCAAAGAATAATAGAAGGAGATTTACATGAATTACGCTGAAGAGTCACTCAAACTACATGAGCAGAAGAGGGGAAAAATCGAGGTCATCGCTACAGTCCCGTGCAAGAGCGAGACGGATCTGTCACTTGCGTACACACCGGGCGTTGCCCAGCCGTGTCTCGAGATTCAGAAGGATATTAATAAGAGCTATGATCTGACTCGCCGCTGGAACATGTGCGCTGTCATCACGGACGGCACAGCTGTCCTGGGACTCGGTGACATCGGTCCGGAGGCCGGCATGCCGGTCATGGAGGGCAAATGTGTACTGTTCAAGTCATTTGGCGATGTCGACGCGTTCCCTCTCTGCATCAAGTCTAAGGACGTGGACACGATCGTCAATACAGTCTATCTGATCTCGGGATCTTTCGGCGGCATCAACCTCGAGGATATATCCGCTCCGAGATGCTTTGAGATCGAGAGGAAGCTGAAAGAAAAGTGCGATATCCCGATTTTCCATGACGATCAGCACGGAACGGCGGTCATCACGCTGGCCGGCCTTATGAACGCGCTGAAGGTCGTCGGAAAGAAGAAGGAGGACGTCAAGGTCGTTACTTCCGGCGCGGGCGCGGCGGCTATTTCCATCACAAAGCTTCTGCTTTCCGCAGGATTTAAGAATGTCGTCATGACCGACAGGCGCGGTGTCATCTACAAAGGCCGCGTGGAGGGCATGAACTGGATCAAGAAGGAGATGGCTGAGATCACGAACCTTCGCGGAGAGACAGGTACGCTGGCAGATGCACTTGTCGGTGCTGACGATTTTATCGGCGTCTCTGCACCCGGTCTCGTTACTCAGGATATGGTCAGGTCTATGAACAGGGACGCCATCATATTTGCATGTGCCAATCCGACGCCGGAAATCTTCCCTGAAGACGCGAAGGCAGCGGGCGCGGCAGTCATATCCACAGGCCGTTCCGATTACCCCAATCAGATTAACAACGTCCTCGCTTTCCCGGGAATTTTCCGCGGAACTTTCGATGTGAGGGCGAGCGATATCAACGAGGAGATGAAGATGGCTGCTGCGAAGGCTCTCGCGGACCTCATCTCCGATGATGAGCTGTCTGCTGATTATATCATCCCGAAGGCGTTTGACCCGCGCGTAGGTCCGGCAGTCGCTAAGGCTGTAGCTCAGGCAGCAAGAGATACGGGCGTGGCAAGGATTTAAGAAGATGCATCGGTACTTTGCGCGGCGTTCTAAATTGCGCACAGCAACAATTTAAAGTGCTAACGCTATGACATTTTACAGGCTTGACTTGCCACTTTTTTTCATATAGAATTATGTCTTAGTACTTGGACTTGCATAAGAGAGTTTGAGATGCTTTGAAAAGTACATATGGCACATGCGTTATGGGGGATATTTAAACATTTTAGAATGGCATGTGCCGCACATTATATTTCCAGGAGGACATAGTTATGAAGAAAAGAATTGCATTGGCTCTTTCCGCAATTATGGCTGCAGGAATGATCATGGCAGGCTGCGGAAGCACATCATCGGCACCGGCTGCAGGTGGAAACACTGCAGCGGATTCAACCGCTACATCCGATACAGTCGGCGGCATGGAAGGCGGCACGAACCTTAACTTCACAACAGGCGGCGACCAGGGTACATACTACGGCTTCGGCGGCGTTCTGGCCAGCAAGATTTCCGAGACGACAAGCACGAATGTGACAGCAATCGCTTCCGGCGGTTCTCAGGCTAACATTGAATTCATTGATGCAGGCGATGCACAGCTCGGCTTCGTACAGTCCGACGTCATGGCATACGCATATGACGGCACAAGACTTTTTGAGGAGACAGGCAAGGTTGAAAGCTTCTCCACAGTCGCAGCTCTCTATATGGAGCAGGTACAGGTCGTTTCCGTTGATCCGTCCATCACATCGGTTGCCGATCTCAAGGGCAAGAATGTTTCTATCGGCGCGGCAGGTTCCGGTACATATTTCAACGCTCTCGATGTTCTTGCAGCTTACGGGCTGACAGAAGATGATATCAATCCGACTTACCAGTCCTTCGGCGATTCTGCGGAAGCTCTGCAGGACGGCAAGATCGATGCTGCTTTCATCGTAGCCGGCGCTCCGACGACAGCGGTCACATCCCTTGCTACATCCAAGGCGGTCAACGTCATTTCCATCGATGATGAGCATATTAAAGCTCTCATTGAGCAGTCTCCGTATTACAGTGAGGCAACGATCCCGGCTGACGCTTACGGCACAGAGTCCGATATCAAGACAGTTGCTGTCGCTGCAGTTGTTATTGCAGGCAATGACGTCTCTGAAGCTGATATCTACAACTTCCTGTACGGCGTATTTGAGAACGTTGACTCTATCACGGCAGCTCATGCCAAGGGCGCTGAGCTCGATCTTGACTTTGCCGCTTCCGTAACTTCTGTTCCGTATCATCCGGGCGCAGCTAAGTACTTCAGCGAAACAGGCATCGAGGTCCCGACAAAATAATCTTAGCTAAGCGGTGCACATGCGCTATATTTTATTACGACTTGTGAAGGGGTGCCGCTCGCACCCCTTCTTTTTAGAAAGGAAATTCTTCGATGGAAGAGAGGAAACAATTAAACAATCCTGAGATGAATGGGAATATCGACGTCGGCAGTGCCAAGGATGTCGATGAGGTCATGAAAAAATACGACCGCGAGTCCAATACCCGCGTGTGGGAGGGAATGCCCGGGCAGATCGTCCGCTACCTTTCTGTCGGTTTCTCACTTTTCAGCATCTGGGTCACACTGATTTCGACCGCTATGCCGGAAGTGAGACTTAATATGTTTCTTGGCATGATCCTGATCCTTGGCTATCTGCATTACCCGATCAGGAAGGGTGACGCCCGGCCAAATTCACTGCCCTGGTACGATATACTTATCATGATCTGCGGCGCGGGTCCTTTCTTTTATTTTGCCTTAAAGGCAACAGATATACTGAAGCTTGCGTCAAGAGTATAAAAAGAAC
>JAFRCB010000278.1 GCA_017404585.1 Lachnospiraceae bacterium | reverse complement strand
CGCCGGAACCGAAGAAGCCGCGGGATTTTTTGCGCAGCTCGCGCAGATCCCGACGCAGGCGGCCGCACCTGGAACGGACGTCGCTCGGCTCCAGGGCGGAGTTGAGATAGTTGGAGACATACGGCGTGCCGTATGTGGCTGTCATTTCAAAGAGCAGCTTGTTGTTCTCGGTCTCACTCCAGTCAAAATTCTTTGTAATGGAGTAGGTCGGAATCGGATACTGGAAACCGCGGCCGTTGGCGTCGCCCTCGATCATGATGTCGATGAAGGCCTTGTTGACCATGTCCATTTCCTTCTGGCAGTCACCGTATGTGAACTGCATCTCTCTTCCGCCGACGATAGCGGAGAGGTTCTTCAGATCGTTCGGGACCGTCCAGTCAAGTGTGATGTTGGAGAACGGTGCCTGTGTGCCCCAGCGGCTCGGCGTGTTGACGCCGTAGATGAAGGACTGGATGCACTGCTTGACTTCGTGCTGGTCAAGATTGTCGATCTTTACGAACGGAGCAAGGTATGTGTCAAATGATGAAAATGCCTGCGCGCCCGCCCACTCATTCTGCATGATGCCGAGGAAGTTGACCATCTGGTTGCAGAGTGTGGAGAGATGGCATGCCGGGGAAGATGTGATCTTTCCGGGTACGCCGCCGAGGCCTTCCTTGATGAGCTGCTTCAGGCTCCAGCCGGCACAGTAACCGGTGAGCATGGAGAGATCATGCAGATGAATAGCTGCGCTTCTATGGGCCTTGGCAATCTCGTCGTCATAGACCTCGCTCAGCCAGTAGTTGGCTGTGATCGCGCCGGAGTTGGAAAGGATCAGACCGCCGACGGAATATGTGACCGTGGAGTTCTCCTTTACGCGCCAGTCATTGATTTGGAGATAATTGTCAATGAGCTCCTTGTAATTGAGGAGGGCGGAGTTGACGTTGCGGACCTTCTCGCGCTGTCTGCGGTAGAGAATGTATGCCTTTGCTACATCCGCATAACCGGCCTCGGAGAGGACCTTCTCAACACTGTCCTGAATACTCTCGACATTGATCTGACCGTCAATGACCTTGCTCTCGAAATCCGCTGTTACATGGATCGCGATGAGCTCAATGACGCTCGGATGGTACTGCTTGTTCAACGCGTCGAAGGCCTTGGTGATCGCATCCGTGATCTTGCTGATCTCGAATTCAGCAACCTGGCCGTCTCGTTTAATAACTTTATACATATCTTGCCCTCTCCTCAAAATTGTCTGAAATATATGACCTAAAACAGAAAATGAGCTTTCAAAGCCCGTTTGCGAACAGGCAGCCTGCAGCCGCCCATCCCAGACGTAATATAACGGCCGCCGTCCGGCGACCGTTACAATACTATCACTCTGATTTAATAAAATCAATATCTTCTGTTCATTTTCGTTAAAAGTACTATATATTGTGGTTTTCTCTACATATATATTTGGAACCCACCAGATATGACAAATCCTACAAGACCCTTCACAGCATATAGCTCATGCCTTTGATCCGGTACCACCACCGGCTGCGCCAAGCCGCCCGGCACTAATACGCTCGCAGACTGTCACTGTACCAATCAGCCGGCACACATCAGTCCACGCCCCGAATCTGCACATCGGCGACATATCTGCCGACGATCTCCGCGTAGCGGGAAAGCTCCTCCTTCGACGGAGCGTGCAGATTTCCGAACGGAACTGTGTCCCTGTCCGTGAAAGCCTGGAGGAAATATCGCGGAGCGCCTTCGATCATCTTCCCGATTTCCTCAAAGTCGCTCTCCTCGTGGAACTCCCTGACGACAGTCGTCCGGAACTCATAGTCGCAGCTGCTGTCCTTGAGCAAATGAATGCTCTCGCAGACATTTGCCAAATCAAAGGTATCCCGCCCTATGGTGACCGCATACTTCTCCGGGCTGTTCTTTATATCCATTGCCACATAGTCTGCAAGACCGGCATCGAGGATCCTGTGAAGAAGCTTTGGATGGTTCCCGTTCGTGTCAAGTTTTGTGGCATAGCCCATCTCCCGGATGCGGCCGAGAAGGTCATAAAGACCCGGATGCAGGCACGGTTCACCGCCTGTGATTGCAACGCCGTCCAGAAGCCCCTGACGCTTCCTTAGGAAGGCAAGGAGCTCCTCCTCGCTCATGACCGGCGGGGCCTCCCCCGTGACAAGTTCAAAGTTGTGGCAGTATGGACACCTGAAATCACACTGCCCGAGAAAGACCGTGCAGGCCACCCGCCCGGGAAAGTCGAGCAGGGTCATTTTCTGAAGTCCGTGGATTTTCATAATATACTTTGCGGATCATCCCATATGCCGTGCTGATGGGATGCACCGCATTTCTCCTTTCCAAAAATCGTGCTCTACCGCTGTTTAAGACTCCCTCGCGAAAAGGGAGCGCATACCCATGTCAGCGTCAGCTGACACGATCTCATATGCATTTGCCTTCGCAGAGCTACAGCCAGTGCTTTCTCTTGAAGTAAAGCAGGCCGCCGACGATCGATAAAAACGCAACGATAATAATGATCGGGTAGGCCATAGGCGACTCCAGCTCCGGCATATATTTGAAGTTCATTCCGTACCACCCGACGAGAACTGTCAGCGGCGTAAAAACGACAGTGACGATCGTGAGGACTGCCATGTTATTGTTCTGTTCCACAGCGATGGCTGAGGAGTAAAGCTCCCGCACCTGCACGGAATAATCCTGCAGATAGCCGACGATCGCCTGCAGCCGGGTCACGCGGCCGGAGAACATATCGAAATAGCGGAGGTTTGGTTCCGCGAAGAAGTTGTTCTCATTTTCATAGAACTCCTGGCTGAGGTCCATGAGCTGCTCATAGTGAGTCCGGAGGCGGAGCAGGGCACGTCTCAGCTCCGAGATCCGGGCTATGACTGAATTGTCAGCCTTCCTGGCCAGGATCTTATCCTCGAGTGCGGCAAGCTCATCCTCCACATTTCCGAGATATGCCAGATCGCCGAACACGATTTTATTCAGAAAATCATAGAGGAAGCGCTCAAAGCTCGGCAGCCGCCATTTGCGGGTCAGCTTGAGTTCTGTCACGATCTGGGAAGCCAGCCCGTCATCATCAATAAAAACAATTCCCTTCTCATCAAGCGCAAATGTGAACTCGTGATCCTGCTCCGTCACATTGATCTTGTCAGGGATCGTAAATCCTCCGGTCAGCGAGTCGACGTTGACTTCCGCCTTCGTTGTGTGGATCCGGTCATACTCGATATCGAGGTCGATTCCCATCCGGAACGCGTCCTTTTCCACCTTCCATTCCGCGGAAGTCATCACGGCAACATAGGGCTTGTCGGATTTCATGCACATTTTCAGTGATGTCGGTATGAGTTTCTCATCAATAAGATAATACATAAGAAATCTCCTGATTTATATCACTCTGTCGGCACAGGCGTCTCCATGCACTTTGTGAGAGCGAGCGTGCCGGTCCTCGTGATCTCCACGATCCTGACATTCTTCAGCATCTTGAGAAAGAGAGCTACTCTCTCCGGCGTGTCACAGAACTGAATTGTCATCATGCTGTCCGAGAGATCGATGACTGTCGCTCTCATGAGCTGACAGATCTCGATCAGATCCTTGCGGTTCGAACGTGAATAGCGAACTTTAACGAGCATGAGCTCACGGCTGACGCTCTCCGACTCATCAAATGTCTTGACCTTGATGACGTCGATCTTCTTGTTGAGCTGCTTCTCGATCTGTTCCAGGATGTGTCCGTCCCCGGAACTTACGATGATCATATTTGAAACATTCGGATCCTCCGTCTCGCCTACAGCCAGCGACTCGATATTAAAACATCTTCTCCAGAAGAGGCCAGCCACTTTAGAAAGTACACCTGCCCGGTTCTCGACAAGGACTGAATATATTCGTTTCATATGGCTTCCTCCTTTCTCATGCAAGCGCGTCCGGGTCAACTTCGCACTCGAGGATCATGGATTCATCCGGATCCTTAAGGAACGCTTCGATCACCGGGTCTGTGTCGGTGCCTTTTTCAAGGTGCAAATATCCCATCCCGTAAGCCTTGGCCAAATACGCAAGCTCCGGATCTCCCTCAAGGATCGTAGCACTGAACCTGTCATGGTAACGGAAATGCTGGTACTGATGCACCAGTCCGAGTGTACCGTTCTTTATGATGACCAGCTTGACCGTGACGCCGTACTGTCTGGCAGTCGCAAGTTCCATCATTGTCATCTGGAACGCACCGTCCCCGCATACGGCGACGATCTGCCGCTTCGGTGCCGCGATTTTCGCTCCAATCGCAGCCGGGAGAGCATAGCCCATCGTTCCCATGCCTCCGCATGTCATGAAGCGACCGTCTCTGACCACTACATATGAGCAGGACCAGAGCTGGTTCTGACCGACGTCCGAGACATAGACAGAGTCATCTTCCATAGCCTGAGACAGAGCACGCATGAACCGCTCCGGGTCGATACCCTTCGGGATTTTTCTGGCTTTGAAGTCACGCATCCATGAATTTCTTGCCCCGATCAGATAATCGATCCACTCGTCATAATGGATCTGGGGCTCCCGCTCACAGAAATCTTTCAGCACGTGGCGGATATCGCCGACGAGCGGAATTGTCGGGCCTGCGTTCTTTCCGATCTCAGCCGGATCCACATCAATATGTACGAGTGTCTTTCTCTCGATCAGCATCGGGTCGCGGATCGTACGGTCAGCGACGCGGGCACCTGCCATGATGATGAGGTCCGAGTCGCGCATCGCTATGTTGCCGAACGCGTGACCGTTATTTCCGACCATACCAAAGTTCAGGGGATCCTCTGTCGGAAGAGTGGAGATTCCCATCATGGTCGACACGACCGGGATGCGGTATTTTTTTATAAATTCACGGAATATGGGCACAGCGCCCGCCAGATGGATGCCTCCGCCCGCTATGATGAGGGGCTTTTTTGCTTCAGCCAGGGCATCGAGGACTCTCTTCATCTGGAGCGGATGTCCCTTGACGGTCGGGCGATACGTCCGGAGCTGCACTTTCTCCTCATAGGAAAAATCGTCAGTCTCTCCAAGCTGCATATCGAGCGGCAGGTCAATAAGCACCGGTCCGGGACGACCCGTCCGGGCAATATAGAAGGCTTCCTTCATGATGCGGGGGATGTCATTTGAATCATGCACGATATAACTGTATTTAACAAATGACTCAACGGCACCTGCCACGTCCGTCTCCTGAAAACCGTCCGTTCCCATGAGCTTCGAATCGACCTGGCCCGTGATGCAGACCATCGGGATTGAATCCGCGTAGGCCGTCGCTATGCCGGTCATAAGGTTCATCGCGCCCGGACCCGAAGTCGCGATCGCGACAGCGGGTTTCCTGGAAATCCGGGTGTAGCCGCTGGCTTCATGGGCAGCGTTCTGCTCCTGGCGGACAAGGACGACTTTTATACCGCTCTTATCGAGCTCGTCGAAGACAGGGCAGATGACCGCCCCGGGGTATCCGAAGACCACTTCAACGTTTTCCAATTCAAGACATTTCACAAGCGCCCTGGCACCAATCATAGTCTGCTCCTTCCCTGCTGTCCGCATCTGCGGTCAGCCTTTACAAACAAGTCTCGCTCGCGGAACTTGCCTGTTGCCCACCGCCTGTAGAGGCGAGGGTCAGCTCACAATAAGATATATACCGACCGTCAGGACGGGGATATCTATCGATTTTACCGTCCCGTCAGGCCGATTCCATATCCGTCAAATTCATCATCCAGTCTAGCCATTATAATACAAGGCGTGATTTCTGTGCAATATTTGCGGCGCAACATTTCTTTCTCTTACACATCTCATGCCGTCGGGCAATCTCCTTGAGCCTATGCCAAGTTCGTTGACTGCCCGGACTAGCAGTCGTCTTGGTCCCATACGGCACTTCATGACTGCCCAGTGATTTTGAGGGCAGTCGCTAACAGTGAAATCAGCTTTTGTCGACTGATGGCAGGAATGAAGGCTTTCAGTCATCTTTATTCTATGCGGCGCT
>JAFRCB010000277.1 GCA_017404585.1 Lachnospiraceae bacterium | reverse complement strand
CGGGTAACAATATTGGCGGTGTGATTGCAGGAACCGGCCTCGCAATGAGTCCGAATGTGCACATAACTAAATTTGCAAAAGTATCATCCGTCAGAGGAAACAGAGCGGATAACCTGATCTGGGTGAATACATTTCTGCAGGCTCTTATGATATACGTACCCGATGAGTTCTATGACTTTGTGTGGAACTACATCACGGAGCGCTGCGACAGAGCAAAAATAAGTGAACGCTGATTAGTATCAGCGTTCATATTTTTCGGAGCCTATTCTTACTCGAACATATTCTTTTACAAATGCTGCATCCTCCAAAGGCGCATACATTGTGTAAGTGGTTAGTCCCTCCTTTAGAATGATTGCATTTTCCCTCTCCGATGCCCATTTTACTTTGTCGAAGAAGACGACTGCGTCACCGCCTCTTGTGGCGTGCTTGTGACGGATACAGTTATCGTCCATTTCATATGAGCGGGTATCACTGCCCAGCGCGAGATATCCGATGAGGGCCGGCACACCGAGGATCATCCCGTAGATCAAGAGAATGAACAGCAGAAGGAAGCTGGGCGTAATCTGATCCTCAAGCCCGAAGTAAAAAAAGAGAATCATGATCGCGCTGATTACGGTAGCGACAATTGCTCCAATTATATTCATAAATTTATAGTGGACAAGGGCCTGCTCCCGGGCCAGGGTGTATTTCCACCGATATACACGGTCGGGACCCTGCACAACGCGGTCTGTGCTTTCCGGAGTATTTTTATTGGTCATAGTCATCACTCCACAGTATTAATCGTAGATAATTTTTGCGTTCACGCAACGCTCAGTAATGTAGTTCCATACAAAATTGTAGGCGCTTTTCGGTACGTAGACCTGCTGATACTGGAGGAAAGTGTTCACCCAGATCAGGTTATCCGCTCTCTTTCCTTTGACGGAGCGGACTTTCTCGAACTTGGAGTGGTATGCATTTGCCCTGAGCGTCATACCTGTCCCTGAAATAACGCCTCCGGTATTGCCGCCAGCGGCGCTGACTGCCGCCGATGCCGCTGCGACCGCTCTGGTCATCGCTGCCTGATCGGTCGTCTGGGAGAACGTGATTCCTTCGTTGTTCATCTGATAGATCATCATGTATTTGCCCCCGTACATTGTATTGACGAGCCATATGGCAAATATGACCACCAGCAGCACACCGCCAAAACTCAGCATGGTGATAAGGAACGTGGACATCGAGAGCCTGGAGCTGGCAGCCATCCAGATCATCATGATAACGATCGGCAGGAAACAGAGACCGACAACTTTGAAATAAAACGAGAACATGGACCTGTCTTTCATCACGTTCATGCAGTAGATCCAGTCATAGGTGCCGTCTTCTTCCTCAAAGATGGCATTTAGGCCTAATTTTTCTGCCTCCTCGGTCGTCAGGGACAGAAAGTCGATTTTTTCAATGTTTTGATTATTCATGACAATCCTCCGGCGTGCAGCAGGGCAAAGTATAGTGAAACCTTGCTTCATATTATCTGGTAGTTTCGAGAATGCGCTGAGTTTCTTTTATATTATAGTGTATTTTTCGCAAAGCGTACACATTTTAGTGATATATAATAAACAGATATGATTTGCATATGCTGTGATTCGGAATGTTTCCCCTGTAAATGATCTGTAATGCGCCGCTGACGGATCGAAAGTGGGTATAATATGCCGGCACAGTGTCATGTGGATTTTTCGTGTATCATATTGTAAGATTGGATTAGTCAGTTATCATGCATTAGACTCCAGATGGAGGAGCAGCGGACTTATTCTGCGACTCAAAACGATACCTGTAAAGAGGAGGTGTTTCGCTATGAGAGGCAAAGATAAATGCAAGATTTTGAAAGAAATCCGTCAGCGCATCGCCGATGAAAATGATATCCCATATGTTACCCGCGAATGCAGCTATCAGGGAGAATGCACCGGGACCTGCCCCCGCTGCGAGAGTGAACTTCGGTATCTGGAGCAGCAGCTGGAGCGCCGCAGAAGTCTCGGAAAGCGGGTGAGCGTCGCCGCGTTATGCGTTGGCATGGCTCTGGCTTCAGCCGGATGTGCTCCGTCTGTCAAGCAGCCGACAGAATCAATGCAGACAGACCTGACAGGCGAGGTCGCTCCGGATGAGTCGAATATTGAGGGCTTGGGCGGGGCAGCCGTGGATCCCGGGTCGAGTATTGAGGAACTGTCCGGTGAGGTCGATATTTATGAGCCGACTTCGGAACCGGATTCAGTGGATCTGACCGGAAATGACCTGACAGGCGCGGTCAAGGAGCCTGAACCGGATTACATTGAACTTTCCGGCGATGTCGCCTACCCGGATGGCTATGATTCCGCAGGTTCGGAAGATACCATGGTTACGTTAGAGGGCGAAGTCGCATGGCCTGAGGCATAAAAAATGGATAATCTGCATTTTCCCCTGCTTGTCCTCGCGCGGCTCCGTATGGGAACGGACGGTAAGGGCGTGACGACGCTCGTTGCCAGTGCCGGATGTCCGCTCAGCTGCCGCTACTGCATTAACAAGCGTCTTCTCAAAGAAGCACCGCGGGAATATGTGACCGCGGAGGAGCTGATAGAGAAAATTCGGATCGATGACCTGTATTTTCGCGCCACGGGCGGCGGAGTGACCTTCGGGGGTGGTGAGTCGCTGCTTCACGCAGCTTTTATCGGTCGATTTAAGGAATTGTGCCCGCCTGAATGGCGGATTGCCGCGGAGACCAGCCTTGCAGTGCCGCGGGAAAAACTTCTGCCTGCGCTGTCTGCGGTGGACGAATTCATTGTGGACTGTAAGGATATGAATCCTGACATTTACCTCCGTTATACGGGAGGTGACGCGCAGCTCATGAAAGATAATCTGGAGTTCCTTCTTGTGTCCTGCGGTGCAGAGCGGGTCCTTGTCCGCGTGCCCCGCATCCCCGGTTTCAACACAGAGGAGGATCAGCGAAAGAGCGCGGAAGCTCTGAGGAAGATGGGGGTTACGCGGCTGGATTTATTTGATTATGTGGTAAGAGCTGAGTGATATAAAACTTCGGTGAATAAAGGATGGGGCTGTCGCACAGGTGCGGCGGCTCCTTTTGCTAAGTGGTATCGGTCATCTTTGCTAGTTCGGCGTTCATTGACTGCCCGGGATGAAACGCGCCGGGATCAAAGGCAGCATTCGCGCCATGGAAGCAGGATTTTGCTGCCTCCGCCGAAGACCCGAAGATGCACGCG
>JAFRCB010000276.1 GCA_017404585.1 Lachnospiraceae bacterium | reverse complement strand
TGTGGAAAGCAGCTTCCCCATCTGAGTGTTGGCCGTCTGAGTAATACCAATCTCCCAGACCGGTATCTCTGCCGGGAGCGGGTCCTCGCCGGCATTAACGGCGATCACGAACTGCTCCTCATCATCAAAGCGGCCGTATGAAATAAAGTTATATCCCGAACCGAGTTCCTTGATAGATCCGTTCCTCAAAGGCTCATATTTCTTATGAATCCCGATCGCCAACTTATAAAAATCGATGAGCGAACGGTCCTCGTGGCCCCACGGATATGTCCGCCTGTTGTCCGGATCCGTAAATCCGACGACACCGGCCTCATCACCGTAATACAAAGTCGGCGCTCCGATGAAGGTCATTTGTATCAGAATTGCTTCCCTCATGACCGGCACTACAACGCCCTTGCCGGCCGCCTCGGAGCCGAGCTGCGAGACACGACCGACAATGTGATTCGTCCGGGTGAGGAATCTCGAATGGTCGTGGTTGTCCAGCTCATTCATTGCGCTGAGCAGTGACGGCCCCATGAAGCTTGCCATATGATATCGCATGGCGCTGGTGAATACCTCACCGTTGCCGAGCAGATCCTCCCGGAATTCGTCACTGTGTTTCTCCATACCGGTCAGGAACCAGGATACAGGTTCCATGAACGCGTCATAGTTCATGACAGTGTCCCACTGGTCTCCACCGAGCCATTTACTTGCATCGCCATAGTGCTCGGCAAGAATGAGGGCATCAGGATTGACGGACTTGACAGCTTTTCTGAATTCCCTCCAGAAGTAATGATTGTAATCCCTCGTGTGGCCGAGATCGGCCGCAACGTCAAGACGCCATCCATCAATGTTGTAGGGCGGAGAAGCCCATTTCTTTCCTATGCGCAGAATATAGTCGAACAGCTCGCCGCTCTCCTCATAATTCAGCTTTGGCAGAGTATTATGTCCCCACCATCCGTCGTAAAACTCATTGTACGGCCAGGCATGTTCATTGTTGAACTTGAAGAATGAGTGATAGGGGCTGTCCTTATCGACATATGCGCCTTTCTCATAACCGGGCTGATTTTCATAGATCAGTTCGCGGTCAAGCCACTTGTTGTAGGAACCGCAGTGGTTGAACACGCCGTCAAGAATAAGCTTCATCCCTCTGCGATGGATTTCAGCGGATAACTCCGCAAGTACAGCATCTGATGCCGCCAGATTCACCGGATCTGTGGATCTTGTGATATATCTCGTCGCGTTCTGGTTGTTCCTGTCATCCCATCCGAGCAGGTTGCCCTCATCCTTTACGATTTTCCCGAAATGCGGGTCAACATGATCGTAATCCTGAATATCATACTTATGATTCGACGGTGATACGAAAATCGGATTGAGGTATATGACCTCGACGCCGAGATCCTGCAGATAGTCAAGCTTTTTCATGATACCTGCCAGGTCACCGCCGTAGAAATTGCGCACATCCATGTTCTCCGGCGGCTGGTTCCAGTCCGTCACTTTCCGGGAAAACTCATTCAGGTAAGTATATTCCCGGGATAACACATCGTTAGTCGGATCTCCGTTGCAGAAGCGGTCTGTGTATATCTGATACATGACTGCTCCGTGGGACCATTCCGGTGTCGAAAAGCCGGGGACAATGCGAAAGCTGTTGCGCTCGCTCAGGTCTCTCGTTATGCCCATCTTATTGTAATAGCACGTAGCCGACTCGACCTGCAGCTCAAAGTAATACAGGACCTTTTCCGTCCCAAGGTGAATCGTTGTCTCATAAAAATCGAATCCGCCCTTAACTTCCGCGAGATCCATTTTCTGCCTGACGGATCCACTAATCAGATACACCGCGTCCACATTGTTCTTCATAGTGCGCAGGCGAATGGTCACATCATCGTATTCCTTCGGCTGTGCCGGTCTCCGGTAGTGACCGGTCTCATCGCTGAAGACCGCCCTCTTCCGAAAAACGGGACGCATCAGCGAAACATATCTCATCCGACGATACTCTTTCGTGCCGTCTCGTTCCATGTTTTCAACTCCTCTTTTTTCGATTCACGCAGCGCGCTCCCGCGTGCCCGCGGATCAGGTAAACTCCCCTTACTCTCCGATGAACCCTGAGGCTTCATCAGACTCTACTGTCCTGTTCTCGAACAGCGCTTCGAATTCCTCTCTGCCGATTTTTTCCTTATCCAGCAGCAGCTCGGCACACATATCCAGCACATCCCTGTGCTCAAGGATAATACTCCGGGCATTCCTGTAACACTGATCGATAATGGCTTTGACTTCCTCATCGATCTCATCCGCCGTGCGCTCACTGTAGCTCCTGGTCTTCTCAAAGTCCCGGCCGATGAACACTTCGCCCGAGTCATCATCATAAGATATAAGTCCCATCTTCGATGACATTCCGTACTTCATGACCATCGCTTTGGCCAGCGCCGTAGCCTGCTTGATATCCTGGGATGCGCCTGTCGTAATATCGCCGAACCGGATCTCCTCAGCAACTCTCCCTCCGAGATCCACTGTGATCTCTTCAAGCATGCGGCTTCTGGTGTTGAAGATCTCATCTTTCTCCGGCAGCGGCATTGTGTAGCCTGCTGCTCCCTGTCCTGTCGGAATAATAGAGACAGAGTAGACAGGTCCCACCTGCGGGAGCACATGGAACAAAATGGCATGCCCGGATTCATGATATGCTGTAATTTCCTTATCTTTTCGGGACATGACCTTGCTGCGCTTTTCAGCTCCGATACCGACCTTGATAAAAGCCTGACGGATATCATTCTGAATAATATACGGTCTCCCGCTGCCTGCGGCGTAAATAGCCGCCTCATTGAGCAGATTTTCAAGATCCGCGCCGGAGAATCCTGCCGTCGTCTGAGCAATCTGGTCCAGATCGACGTCATCGCTGAGAGGCTTATTCTTGGCGTGTACAGCCAGGATTTCTCTGCGGCCTTTGACGTCCGGCATTCCTACTGCGACTTTCCGGTCGAAGCGCCCCGGCCTCAGGATGGCCGGATCCAGAATATCCACGCGGTTAGTCGCCGCGAGGACAATAATTCCCTCATTCACTCCAAAGCCGTCCATCTCGACCAGAAGCTGATTCAGAGTCTGTTCGCGCTCGTCATGACCTCCGCCGAGACCTGCACCGCGGCGTCTGGCAACAGCATCAATCTCATCGATAAATACGATGCAGGGATGATTATTCTTAGCGTCCGTGAACAGGTCGCGGACACGTGAAGCGCCGACACCGACGAACATTTCCACGAAATCGGAACCCGAAATCGAGAAGAAAGGAACACCTGCCTCGCCCGCAACGGCCTTGGCAATCAGCGTTTTACCTGTTCCGGGAGGTCCGACCAGCAGCACGCCCTTGGGTATTCTTGCCCCGAGAGCCGTATATTTGGCAGGATCTCTCAGGAAATCCACGAGCTCCTCAAGATCCTGCTTTTCCTCCTCAAGGCCCGCGACGTCGTCAAAAGTGACAGACTGCTCATCGGCAGTCGTCATTCTCGCACGGCTCTTTCCGAAATTCATCATCTGTGCATTTGTTCCACCGCCCTGACGGTTCATCAGAACAAAAAAGAGCATGAAAATTCCGGCGGCCGCGATGATCATGAATACAGAATTCATCATCGAGTTGTCAGCGGGAATGTCATCGACCGCAATTTCAACGTCATCGTACTTCGCGGCTTCTTTCTCCACTTCCCGGACATCCGTCACATACATCCGATGGATCTCATTTTCCTTCATTCGGATTATGATCTGACCTGTCGTTCCCTGTGCGTTCGGCCGGATCGTGACAGATTCGACATCCCCCTTCTCGAGAGATTCTGTAAACTCTTTATATGTATATAAATCTTTTGTATCAAACCTGCCCGCAAAATAATAGTATGTCATCACAAGGACAAATATAGCAAGCAGGTAAGTCAATATTCTTTTAGAAGGTCTTTCCGTCAATTGTCCTCACCCGTTAACACTATTTCTCCAATATAGGGAAGATTCCTGTACTTCTGCTGATAATCCATTCCGCAGCCCACCACGAAACGGTCTTCGATCTCAAATCCGAGATAGTCGACCTTTACATCGCGGACACGTCTTTCCGGCTTATCGAGAAGCGTGCAGAGCTTGATAGAATTCGGCTTCCTCTCTCGCATAAGGCCCATAAGATAATACAGGGTCCTGCCGGAATCAATAATGTCCTCTACAATAAGAACATCCTTGCCGATCAGCGGCTCATCAAGGTCCTTGATGATCTTGACGATACCTGATGACTTTGTGTCATCGCCATAGCTGGATACTGACATAAAGTCGAGGGATACGGGAACATCCTCAGAAATTCTCTTGGAGAGAGCTGTCATAAAATACACGCCGCCCTTGAGGACACAGACCATATGCACCTGCTTTCCGGCGTAATCACGGCTGATCTGCTCTCCAAGTTCCTGCGTTCTCTTCTCTATTTCCTCTTCGGTTATCATAATCTTAATGGTGTCTTTCATCTTTTCCCTCCATGTCGGTGCTGTGAAATGTCATGACCAGTACCCTCGTCGTTTTCTCGTCTGTTCTGCAGGATTCACCGCTCCTCATACCGATAGCCCACAGGATCTCACTCCCGCATGTGACAAGCGGGATTCGGTCCCTCAGTTCCTTATCGACTTTCATATCCGTGAAATAATTAGAGAGGCTTTTCCGCCGCCCATCGGGGTTTATCACTATAAAGTCACCGGGCAGACGGGTCCTCAGTTTAAGAGTATCCTTTATTTTATCATAATCGAACGTTTTCGTATACATATTTCGTGGAATGGTACTGCCGTCATAATCAAGAATTTCAACGGCCAGAACCCCGTTCTCTAAGGCAACTGTGCCCGGCGTGAGAACAATCTCACCCGGCGGTTCCTCTTTGACCTGCTCTTTTCTTCTGCATATACTGACTCCTCCTGACTTTCTTATAGCCAAAAGCCGGTATGGGAGATCA
>JAFRCB010000275.1 GCA_017404585.1 Lachnospiraceae bacterium | reverse complement strand
GGATTTTCGTAAAAGTTGCACAAAAGAATTCACAAAAAAGCTTACAACAGCACGATATCTCACTTCGGCGCGTCTTCACGATGACCGCAGGCTTCATTCGCGCACACCAGTTTATTGCCCCGCTCCGTCATGTAGCTGCCGCACTCGGGACAGCGCTTTTCCACCGGTTTTGACCAGGACATGAATGTACACTCCGGACTGTTCTCACAGCCAAAATATCGCCTGCCCTTTCGGGTACGCTTCAGAATGAGTTCGCCTCCACACTCCGGGCACTTCACGCCGACTTTCTCAAAGAACGGCTTTGTGTTGCGGCATTCCGGGAAGCCCGGACACGCCAGGAATTTTCCGTGAGGACCGTACTTGATGACCATGTTGCGGCCGCAGTTCTCGCAGATGACGTCACTGACCTCGTCCTCGATCTTGACTTTCTCGAGCTCTCCTTCTGCCTTCTTGACTGCTTCGTCAAGATCCGGATAGAAGTTGCGTACAATTGTTTTCCACTCGACCAGACCGTCAGCCACACCGTCCAGAAGCATCTCGAGATTGGCCGTGAAATTCACATCGACGATCTGAGGGAATTCCCTGCACATAATACTGTTGACAACGTCGCCCAGCTCAGTGATATATAAGTTCTTCTGCTCTTTCGTGATATAACGTCTTGCAAGGATCGTTGAGATCGTCGGCGCATAGGTACTGGGACGTCCGATGCCCAGTTCCTCCAGAGCTCTGACCAGCGACGCCTCCGTGTAATGGGCAGGCGGCTGTGTAAAGTGCTGCTCAGATACAAGGCGTCCGAGACTAAGCTCAGTATCTTTCGTTATGCTGCGCGCAAGAGTAAGACTGCCTGTCTTCTCATCCTCGTCTGTCGTGTAGACATCCAGAAAGCCCGCTTTTTTGATCTTGGAAGCGGAGACGTTGAAATAATACTGACCCGCCCGGATCTTGACCGAAACGGTGTCATAAATCGCATTGGCCATGCGGCTTGCCGCAAATCTTCTCCAGATCAGCTGATAAAGCCTGAACTGATCTCTGGACAGGGAAGCTTTAATCTTCACCGGCGATCGGGCTATATCCGTCGGTCGGATGGCTTCGTGAGCATCCTGAGCATTGCGGCTCTGGTTCTCGCTGTGAGCATGTCCAACCGCGTCCTCGCCGTATTCCGCGGCAATATATTTTCTAGCAGCGGCATCCGCCTCATCGGCGATTCGCGTTGAGTCTGTACGCAGGTAAGTAATCACACCGACCGTGCCTTCACCGGCAATGTCAACGCCCTCATAGAGCTGCTGGGCAATACGCATTGTCTTAGATGTGGAGAAATTCAGCGTCTTTGCGGCTTCCTGCTGAAGTGTACTGGTCGTGAACGGAAGCGGCGGTTTCTTGGACCTCTCACTCGTCTTAATATCGGCGACCTCATACTTCACTCCCTCAAGATCTGACAGAATGCCGTCAAGCTGCTCTTTCGACTCAATATTGATCCGCTTATCTCCGCCGTAAAAATGGGCGATCAGCGGCTTTTTCTCACCTGCAATTGCCAGTTCCGCGTCAAGAGTCCAGTACTCGGCAGGAATAAAAGCCCCGATCTCAGCTTCCCGGTCCGCGATGATTCGAAGGGCAACTGACTGAACGCGTCCTGCGGACAGACCGCGCTTTACCTTTGCCCAGAGGAGCGGGGAGATCTCATAGCCGACCATGCGGTCAAGTACACGACGGCACTGCTGCGCGTCGACAAGATTCATATCGATGTCCCGCGGCGTCTTCAGCGATGCCTTGACGGCGTTCCTGGTAATCTCATTGAATGTAATGCGGCGAACTTTTTTCTCATCCAGCTTCAGGGCTGTGATAAGATGCCATGAGATCGCCTCACCTTCACGGTCCGGGTCGGTTGCCAAATAGATATGCGACGCGCCTTTTGCCGACTTTCGAAGCTGAGCCAACAGCTCGCCCTTGCCGCGGATCGTGATATACTTCGGTTCAACATCATTTTCGATGTCGATGCCCATCTGGCTCTTGGGCAGGTCACGTACATGTCCCATGGACGCAGCGACCTCATAATTAGAACCGAGGAATTTTTTAATCGTCTTCACCTTGGCGGGTGACTCAACGATGACCAGATTCTTAGCCAAAACAAAACCTCCTGATGCGGAGAACAGAGTCTCCGTATTCTGACAGTTTCAAACTATACAATAAATTAATTTTCCTTGCAAGCCCTATTTTGCACCCTCTTTTTTTCGTATTCGGCATGAAGCAAGACCGAATCTCAGTTTCTGCTAAGACTTACAATACTCAAAAATCATCTCACGGGAATTCCGCGTCAGAGGTCAAAACAACTTGCTGAAACTTTGCCGAAAAGATATAATAATCTCATCCAGGGCGTTCTGCCCGCTTACTTTCCCCTGTTTTTAATCGCATAACGCAGAAAGGACTTACTATGTTCACCAGGATCATGTCCGCTGCCATCGTCGGGATGGATGTCATTCCCGTGCAGGTCGAGGCTGATGTCAGCGATGGACTGCCTCATTTTACCATGGTCGGTTTCGTTTCCAGCCAGGTCAAAGAAGCCGGCGACCGTGTGCGCACTGCACTCAAAAATATCGGATCCGCTCTCCCGCCGAAGCGGATCACGATCAATTTATCTCCGGCGGATGTGCCTAAAAGCGGTTCGGGTTTTGATCTTCCTGTCGCTCTCGGCATGCTCGCGGCGGAGGAAATCTTTGCCCCCGAATGTCTGCGGGGCATCATGGCCGTCGGCGAGCTCAGTCTCAGCGGTGAGATCAATGCCGTTGCGGGCATTCTGCCGTCGGCAATGAAAGCCCGGGAGATCGGCGTCAGCACCATGCTCGTTCCCAAAGCCAATCTCGCGGAAGCACGGCTCGTTGACGGTCTTACCGTCATCGGTTTCGCTTCCCTTCCGGAAGTCATCGATTTCCTTCGGGACGGCGTTCTGCCGCAGGACAGCATATCCGCCGGGGAACGGGAAATCAATTCGTACGACGTGGATTTTTCAGAAATACGCGGGCAGGACGGAGTAAAGCGCGCGGCGGTCATCTCTGCTGCGGGCTTCCACAACCTTCTCATGATCGGTCCTCCGGGATCAGGCAAGACCATGATAGCTAAGCGAATTCCGACGATCATGCCTCCCCTGACCCGGAGCGAGAGCCTGGACATCACGAAAATCTATTCCATAGCCGGTCTCCTTACGCCGGATTCCCCGGTCATGGGCACCCGCCCTTTCCGCTCCCCTCATCACACTATGAGTCCGCAGGCCCTCGCGGGCGGCGGCCGAATCCCCAAGCCCGGCGAGAGCCCGCTCGCCCACCGCGGCATTCTCTGTCTGGACGAGATGCCTGAATTCTCCCGCAGTTCACTTGAAATATTGCGTCAGCCTCTCGAGGACCGCGAGATCATCATTTCCAGACAGGCCGGCACGTTCCGTTTCCCTGCCGATTTTCTGCTGCTCGCAGCCATGAATCCCTGCCCCTGCGGCTACTATCCCGACAGATCGAGGTGCAAATGTACGCCCCTCGAAATAAACAGCTACCTGAACCGTATATCCCAGCCCCTGCTCGACCGCATAGACCTGTGTGTCGAGTGCCCGGCGGTCTCCATCGATGAGCTGACACTGGATACGCCGTCCGGAAGGTCCTCCCGTGAGATCCGCGAGGAAGTCATGAAAGCCGCAGCCATACAGAAGGAAAGGTATCTAAACGCCGGATTCCATTTTAACTCGGAGATACCGTCGAGCCGTATCGGTGAATTCTGCCCTATGGAAGAATCTGCCGGCATATTCCTGAGGAAGGCTTTCGACAGGCTCGGCCTCACAGCCCGAAGTTACTTCAGGATCATCCGGGTCTCAAGGACGATTGCCGACCTGGCAGGATCCGATCTCATCCTGAAAGACCATGTCAGTGAGGCTGTGAGCTATCGGACTGTCGACAAAAAATACAGGGCAGTGTGAGTGCCGAGGCAGAAAAACTCCGATGCATATGAATAATTCACCGCGGAAAGGAAGGTGGTCAGATGGCTGAGACTATACATTATATAAGAAGAAACAGTGATTATTTTCCGCTGAGATTTGAAGGTCTCTCCGATGTGCCCGAGGGGCTTTATTGCATCGGGAGTCTGCCGGACGACAATATCCCGTCCGTCGCAGTGGTGGGTGCGAGGAGCTGCAGCAGCTACGGGCGGAAGACTGCATTTGCCCTTGGGAAATTTCTCGCTGAGCACGGTGTCCAGGTCATAAGCGGAATGGCGATGGGGATAGACTCGTCCGCCCAGGAGGGGGCTCTCGCTGCAGGCGGGAAGACATTTGCAGTACTCGGATGCGGAGTGGACATCTGCTACCCGAGAACAAGCTACGCTGTCTACGACGCTCTTGCGGTCCGGGGCGGGATCATCGCGGAGGTCGAGCCCGGCACGAAGCCTCTGGCCTACAATTTCCCCCGCCGCAACCGGATCATCAGCGCCCTCTCGGATATCGTGATCGTCGTGGAGGCCAGAGAGAAATCCGGCTCTCTCATTACGGTGGACTGTGCACTCGAGCAGGGACGGACCGTCTATGCGGTGCCCGGCCGCATCGGCGACAGACTCTCCGACGGCTGCAACTTCCTGATCGCGCAGGGAGCCGGGATCCTGTGGTCTTTCGAGGCTGTGACGGAAGAACTTAAGGGCATGGCAGCACTGAGAAAGGCAAGGGTGAGGCACAGACCTGTCCAAGGCACGCAGATGACAGAATCCTCGCCGCAAGTCAGAGAACATCCGCTGAGCGAAAGGTCCATGCCGCCGGTCAGATTCCACCAGATGACCCTGACGTTCGACAGCGACGAAGAGGAAAAGACCGT
This sequence comes from Lachnospiraceae bacterium, assembly GCA_017404585.1. Classification (GTDB taxonomy): domain Bacteria; phylum Bacillota; class Clostridia; order Lachnospirales; family Lachnospiraceae; genus Chordicoccus. Next base: position 88 of record JAFRCB010000275.1, on the reverse strand, counting down.
GCAGGAAAATGTGCTGCTCTCACCTGCCGCAAAGACGCTCTATACCTGTCTGAACAGCGATCCCCAGGGGGCGGACGAGCTCAGTCAG
>JAFRCB010000274.1 GCA_017404585.1 Lachnospiraceae bacterium | reverse complement strand
TAAAGCGACGGGGATTCTGAGCCGCAATACTCTATGCACATCATTGTAATGTCATCGAACTTTTCGGCGTCGCCGACGAAATCGTCGACGGCGCTTCTTATGCTCCTCAGGATTTCCTCCGGTCTGCCATCCGCATTAGTATTCAAAGCCTCCACCATGCGCTCCACGCCGAACATCTCATCATTCTTGTCTATTGCTTCGGGAACACCGTCCGTATATACGAAGATCTTGTCTCCCGGCTCCATCGTAAGGGTGTATTCCTTCTCCTGTTGGAGAATCATGGCGATATACGCTCGGGAAAATACAGCCGTCAGCAGAATGACGACGAACAGCGTCATGGCGACCACCGGCAGCAACATGCGGAATCTGAGTGATTTCAGTCTTTGTTTCATGGCTGCTGCCCCTCCGTAATGCCTGCGAGTCGGTCTGCGTACTCTGCCTCTGTATACGGCTTAATTCCGTTCCGGATCTGGGTCTCCGTAACCAGAGGAACGATGACGGCAGCCACGTCATTCCACTTCTTCTGATAAACTTTAAAGACCTCCGGTTCCCCGATGGCTGTCAGCTTCTCTATTGTCTTATCCCGGATTGCCTTCCACTCCTCATCCGTTTCCGCAAGGATCAGGTCCACAAGAGCATCGTTCAGGACTGCATCCGATCTCGCGAGTATCTGGAGCTGGTCCCGGTTCAGACTGCTCATACCGGATGAGATTGCTTCTCCGCAGTCATTGCGGAAATCCATCCCCCCGGCATTGTAGAAAGCGTCTGTCGGAAGCTCCACTCCGTAATGCTCGCAGATGTCAGCTTCAATCTACTTAAAGCAAGAATTGATGGCTTTCAGTCATCTTACCTCAGAACGGCGTTCATGACTGCCCGAGTTGTGATGCGGGCAGTCACCAACAATGAAATCTGCTTCAATCTACTGAAAGCAAGATTGAGGGATTTCAGTCATCTTACCTCAGAACGGCGTTCATGACTGCCCGAGTTGTGATGCGGGCAGTCACTGCCGATGAAATCGACCATAATCAACTGAAAGCAGGAAAGAAGGCATTCAGTCATCTTAGGTCGAAACGGCGTTCATGACTGCCCGAGTTGTGATGCGGGCAGTCACCAACAATGAAATCTGCTTCAATCTACTGAAAGCAAGATTGAGGGCTTTCAGTCATCTTAGGTCAAAACGGCGTTCATGACTGCCCGAGTTGTGATGCGGGCAGTCGCCAACAATGAAATCAACTTCAATCTACTGCTGGTCAAAATCTCATATAAGAACGATTTACCATCACCTATTACCAGAATCAGCAAGAACGACTGCTTTTAAGCTACTAGTGCATAGCTTGAAAGCAGTAGAATTCGGAAAAAACACATCAAATCTACTTAGTATTAAGCTGATAAGAAGGTTTAATTGGCAGTAGAAATACGTCTATTCTTGATATACTACTGCCACAGCGAAAATCGAGTCGTATTGCATTGCACATGCGTATTATTTTTAAGATCGACTGCCGGTTTTCTTTATACTACATATTTAAACTAGTACCTATAAATAGGACACGACATTAACGTATTTATACTGCTTTTTTTGAACTGCTTTCTAGCCGGACCCGTTATCAGGACACTCAAAGTCGATTTCATTACGCTTTTTAGAAATCTCACCCTGGCATTTAGCAGCCGTACACAGACCCGCATCAAGAGACATGTCAGACCATTACTCCCCTTATCAAAAAAATAAGTGCAGCTGTCAGAGTTAATGACTCTCTAACAACTACACTTTTATGGTATGATAAGACACTGCCGACTTAAAATTTTTGTCAGCGTAGTCGTAAATCGCGATCTCTAATCGCGCGAGCTGCGTGACCTCGATAAGATAGCTGTCGGAAACAAACTATCAGAACAGCCTTTTTGATTCAAGTCTCGCTGCCTATACTATTATCCAGCCGCCGGCATCCTCACAATCACCTTAAAGAGATCACCGTCCACAACAATCTCCATCGTGCCGCCCATCAAAGCGACCAGGCTGTCGGCAATCGAAAGCCCAAGCCCGCTGCCCTCGGTGGACCTCGAGCTGTCGCCGCGGACGAAGCGTTCCATCAGCTCGTCACCGGTTATATTGAGCGGTGTCTCCGATATGTTCCGGAAAATGATACTGATCTCACCAGCGACACAGCTCATATCGATGTATGCCCTGGTCCCCGCCTGTGCATACTTCAGCATGTTGGACATCAGGTTGTCGAATATCCGCCAGAGATAGCGGCTGTCCGCCCGGACCATCATCTCCGATGTCTCGCCTGTCACTCTGAGATCCAGCCCTTTCTGGCGGAACTTTTCTTCGTACTCTCCCAGTGCCTGCATGAGCAGCATTGAGGCGTTCACCTTCTCCATGTCGAGTTTCAGCGCTCCGGACGAAGCCTTGGATGCCTCGATCAGATCCTCGATGAGCTTCTTGAGGCGGGCTGACTGACGACCGAGAACTTCCAGATACTCCTGCGCTTTCGGATCTTTCAAATCAAGTTTGGTCAAAAGGTCGGTGTAATTGATGATGGATGTGAGCGGTGTCTTGATGTCGTGGGAGACGTTGGTGATCAGTTCCGTCTTCATGCGCTCGGACTTCATGCGTTCCTCAACGGCCGATGTAATTCCGTTGCCGATCGTGTTCAGCGAATTGCCGACATCCTCCATATCGATGAGCATCTTTTCCGTCTCGACCTTGTATTCCAGGTTTCCGCCGGCAATCTCAGCTCCTGCCCGCTTGACCTTTCCGAAATCAAGCAGGATCTTCATCAGCGCAAGGAAGAAAATGATTTTCTCGATCAACCAAAAGAACATAAGGAAACCGGGCGCATGTCTGAATATCACCAGACCGACAAACTCACAGAAGACAAACAGGGCAAAAAGAGCCCACGCGCGCTTTCCCATCTTGACTCCGGCCATCGTCTCCCTGAATGCTCTGAAAGTGACCCCGAGCATTCTCCAAAACCATCTAAAGAAGCGTCCGACCAGCTTCCAGAGTCTGCAAATGACCGTCCGCCCCCACCAGCCGCCAACCTTCACATTGACTGCAAAGCTCATGCAGAAGGCAAGGACCGCGATATAAGATAAAGTAAGGCCGACGCCAAACGCGCAGAATGTCTTCGCTGCGCTTGCCCGAATATCCCACATTTCAAGAACGAGGGCCGCGCACATGAAGCTAAAGAACAGAACTACTGCAAGAGCAAGATCCATCGGCATGCGGTCTATGAGGAGAAGACTCACATCACCGGATGCATTGCCTCTTCCACGGACATCTGCATTACCGCCGGTACCTAACATACGGCTATCAACCAGTCCCTCATCGCCTGCTGATCCTCTGTGGCCTGCTGCCATCATCAGGAAAATGAACAGAAGAAGTCCGAGGATAAAGCAGATAAGAATCACGGCGAACACCGCAAATCTGATTTTATAGAGCAATCCGAGAAGCATCTGAACCTGCTCAAAAAAGTCCGCGGTCACCCAGTTGCCTGTCAGGACAAGTTTATCAGCGGCGACACCTGCAACTGTATAGACCGTACCCACCTCTTGGGATCCGGCGCGGAACCAGGCATTTTCGATCTGTCCGCCATAAGAATCGTCGAAGTAAAATCTGTCGACCGTATAAGGAGAAATCATGATGTCGATATTCTCAGGGAATAATTCCTCGATTTTCGAGCCGGGAACACCCACCTCTCCGCCAACATTTCTCGTGAGCCAGAGCATCCCCTTCTTCTCATCAACCCTGTAAAGCTTCGGGTCCACACGGTACAGAATGCTTCCGTTGGTATCCTGACCTGTGACGTACAGTTCAATTGGATGTTTGGAAGCCGTTTCTTCTGAGTTTGCGGCGGAGATCTGATTTTCTGCGGCTGTAACCTGGGTATCTGCGGCTTCAGTCTGTGTGCCTGCTGCAGTTTGTCTGTCGGTTGCCTGTGCGGCTGCTGCAGTCTGGCTGTCTGTTGCTTGTACGTCTGCCGCGGTCTGGCTGTCTGTTGCTTGTGCGTCTGCTGCGGGTTGGCTGTCTGTTGCCTGTGCGGCTGCTGCGGTCTGGCTGCCTGCTACAGCCTGGCTTTCCTCTGCTGCAGCTTGGGTATCCAGGGCAGCGCCCTGGCCACCAGCGCTCGTTCCTGCAGCGGCATCGACTTCAGCTGCTGCACTTTCAACAGTCATTTCTGCAGTGGCACCGGCTGCATTTGCCGTTATCTGCGTGTTATTCTCATCTGCAGTCAGGCAATAGTAGAATTTCTGGATCTGCTCCTCCCAGCTCCTGTCTTCAGAACCGCCCTGCACATAGGCGTTATTGAACATCGAGTCGGCCAGTCGGTATGAGGTTGTGTCCGATATGACAAATTCATGAATGACCGCATTCTCCGGCACAGCCTCAAGATCGCCCGCAACCTTTTTTCCGGTCGTTCCGCTGCCCTCAAAAATAGCGTAATGATAATTCGGACTCAGCTCCTTATCCGCAGCGCCCACATAGTTGGCCATTGCGGTCACGGAGTACTTGCTGAGCATCTCACGGTTCATTCTCTCCCGGAGCCCTTCTCTGCTTGTATCATAAACCCCATACGAGCTGCAGTAATACGCTCCGATCAGACTGGCTATGCAGCCGACTCCCATTATAAACAAGAGCAGTGCGGCAATGAGTTTTGCCCACCACTTCCTTTTTAAGCTGTTAATTCTCATCGATTCCCCTTTCCGGCAGGCTCCCCCTGCCAGGATACAGTTCTTAAATTCATACCAAGTGAGCCCACATGCCTGCCGGTCTATTCTTCGCCGGATACTCAATTCTCATCCCGCGTACCCATCGAACCCGAAGGTCCATTGGCTCATCCTCCACCGGATTCTCAGTTCTTTTCGAGCTTATATCCTCTGCCCCACACGACCTTCAGATATCTGGGCTCCGAGGGATTGATTTCTATCTTTTCCCTCAGATGTCTCACGTGGACCGCCACCGTATTCTCAGCCTCGAAAGCGGCGTCATGCCAGACTTCCCGGTAGATTTCTTTCGGTGAATATACGGCACCCGGGTGTTCCACAAGGAACTTCAGGATGTTGTACTCCGTGGGCGTCAGGGCTACTTTCTCGCCGTCCACAAAGACTTCCTTCGAATCATCGTGGATGGAGATGGCGCCGCAGGAGAGGATATTTGCATCCTGCTCCTCAGGCTGACCGTTCACACCGCCGAGAAGCGTGTACCTGCGGAGGCTCGACTTCACGCGGGCGAGAAGCTCCATCGGGTTGAAGGGCTTTGTCACGTAGTCATCGGCTCCGAGGGTCAGTCCTTCGATCTTGTCAGTGTCCTCACTCTTGGCGGTAAGCAGAATGACCGGCACATTGCTGATTTTCCGGATCTCCCGCATGCACGCATAGCCGTCCATGACCGGCATCATGAGGTCAAGCAG
>JAFRCB010000273.1 GCA_017404585.1 Lachnospiraceae bacterium | reverse complement strand
GGACGGTTCTTTTGACTCATGTTCGCTTGAAAAGGCGTCGGATGTGAATGAATGAGTCAAAACGGATCTGAATGAGTCAAAAGAACCGTCCCTTTTGACTCATTCTGTATTTTAAGTTAGACTTAAAGAAAATGCTCCGACGGGAGCTCAATTTTAAGGAGACCGGATCTAATGAGGGACAGATTTGACGCGAAATACTTAAAAGATGTGGATTCCATGCACTTTATCATGCCGTTCATGTTTCCGAACCGCTGTGATAATGAAACATTTTTCAGCTTCCAGATCGACCTGACCGAAGTGCAGAAGTACATTGACAGGAAAAATGCCGGCAGCCCGGAATACAAATACAACCTGTTTCAGTGTGTGATCGCCGCAACGCTGAAGACCATCACCCTTCGATCAAGGCTGTCCGTCTTTATTCACGACCGCAGGATGTACAAGCGGAATGAAATCACTGCCGCCTTCACCGTAAAGCAGGAGTTCACGGATGACGGGGGTGAGGTTCTCGCGTTTATCCACAGCCGGCCCGACTGGACGATCGACGATCTGCACAATGAGCTCCACCGGCAGCTGCTCAAGCTGAAGAACAAGGCTTACGTCGACGAGTCCACCTCCGTCATGGATCAGTTCAACAGGATCCCGAAGTGGATTTCCCGCCCCGTCGTCTCCGCGATCACGTCTCTGGAGAGAAAGGGCGCCGTGATTCCCGCGCTCGTAAAGACCGACCCGTACCACTCCACGGTCAATTTTGCTAATCTCGGCTCGATCGGGCTCCCCGGCGGCTTCCATCACCTGACCAACTGGGGCACCACGTCGCTGTTTATCGTCGTGGGGAAAATGGGCCGGATGCCGTTTTATGAAAATGAGCAGGTCACGTTTAAGGACGGCGTAAATCTCAATATCACTGTGGACGAGCGGATCGCGAACGGTTTCTATTTTTCAACATCGATTAAGCTGAATCATTACCTGCGGCAGCACCCTGATCTGCTTGACCGCCCGTTCAAGGAGAATCTGAGTGACGAGGCCTTTGCGAGTCTGAAGTAGTCAGAAACAGCGCCAGTCTCCGCATAAATGCCCCATAAGAAAGAGCTCCCTTTCGGGAGCTCCTGACATTTTCTGTTCTGATTATCGGCGTTTTTCTTTCTTCTATTTTCCTCACCGTGTCAGACCGAGGATTCTCCTTCCCGCGCACCTCAATCGTCCGGATGCTCTTCGTAATCATAAATCCTTCTGACTTTGTCTTTGGACCTGCAGTTCTCGTCCCATTTAGAAGAAAGATACGCCTTTACGATCTCCTCGGCAAGTTTTCCGCCAATCACCTGAGAGCCCATCGTGATGATATTCGCGTGATTTGAGAGTTCCGCCCGCTGCGCCTGATAAACATCGTGAATGCAGGCAGCGTAGGCACCCTTCACTTTATTGGCGGCGATGGATACGCCTATCCCGGTGCCGCACAGCAGGATGCCGCGGTCAAAGTTGCCGGACGCGACTTCCTTCGCCACTGCAAATGCCGTATTGGCGTAGATCGGATCCGTCCCTCCCAGGTCAAATACATCGTGTCCGAGTTTCTTAACAAAATCCATCAGATCCAGTTTCATCGCAGACGCATTGGGATCACACCCGAAAGCGATTTTCATACAGTCTCCTTTCGCAGGCCGTGTCTGTATGAATATCCGAGCAGCCCCGAAAAGTCACTCCGCACTGGTCCCGGAGTTGTCCTCCTTCAACACATACTTCCTTAGCTTCTCGTCGATATTCATATAGATCGCGCCTTTTATGGCAGCAGCCTCACCGTTCCGGACATACTCCAGATAGCGGCGGTGCTCATCAATCATTTTGGTTCTCTTCGACTCGGAATTAAGGAACGACTCGCCGTACAGCATTTTCACGAAGGACAGCTTGTCCCACAGTTCTTCGATTGCCTTACACAGGTGATTCATATGAGAGGCCTGAAAAATCGAGAAATGAAATGCGCGGTTCTTCTTGTGAACTTCTCTGGGATTCACCGGCAGTGACGAGATGGCGGCCACATGTTCATAGAACGCCTTCTCAATCCCCGCAATGTCCTCCTCCGTCGCGTTTTTGCAGGCGGCGTACGCAGCTTCCGGCTCCAGAAGCTGACGGATCCTGTATATTTCGAGTACTTCCCCGTCGCTCAGTTCAACAAGACGCATCCCCGCATAAGGGATAGAATAAGCGAGACCTTTCTGCTCAAGGGAGCTTAGCGCCTCTCTGACAGGCATCCGGCTGATGCCCATTTCCTTCGCGAGCTGCTCTGTATTCAGCCGGTCTCCCATCTGCAGCTTCCCGTCCATGATCCAGTCCATGATCTGGTCCATGATCTCATCCGCAACGAGACTCCTCGCAGGCCTTTTAGTCTTGTTCTGGGCAGTCGCCTGTACTTCGGGCGGGTTTACTTCTTTAATCATATTCTCCCTCAAAGCCTGTTCCCGGACAGACGGATCCCCGCCAGTCAGGTACTCAGCCGCATGTGCCGGGAGTATTATAACACACGCAAAATCAGAATACCAGCGGACCAAGAGTCCCTAACATACAGCGCAAAACAGCAATCCGGGCAGTCTCCTCAATCAACTCGGCACAGTACTCGGCGGCCATGGGGTTCTTCCCCATCGCGACGGCGCCATGATTGGCAAGCAGGAACCCGGCAATCCCCGGATTACTGTCCAGCAAGCTCTTCACGTCCGGCAGATCCTCCTCTCTTACCATTGCAGCATGAACATCCAGCGTCGGCAGCGCACTGCCCATTTTCATCTCTGAATGATATGTGCAGCAGGGAAGCGGTTCAATCTTCGAGGACCAGGCAACCGCATACGGGGAATGACAGTGCACAACTGCCTGTACATCCGGACGCGCCTGATAGAGATAACCATGGAGAAATGCCTCTCTCGTCGGCTTACCTGTTCCCT
>JAFRCB010000272.1 GCA_017404585.1 Lachnospiraceae bacterium | reverse complement strand
GTCTTCTTTGATTTGCATATCCGTATAGTCGGCGGGGAAGTAGGAGCGAAAATCATCCCGCCTCAGACGGATCTGCTCCCGCTGGTTCGGCTTCGGCTCGGACAGAACCGACGCGACAATCTGTGCGGTATCTCCCGCATAGAGCATTTCACTCTCCTTTCGCATCCGACATGCCTGCGAGTAGGAAGGTGTACAATCATAGAGCTCGATTGCATCCGCCACGGCACATTGTTCGTTTGGCGACAGATACGAGAGCTCTACACCGACTGAAAAGGCAATACGGCCTTCATCCATCAGCGTCAGCAGCGGCGGAATCAGATACGTAAGACGGATATAGCGTTTAACCTGCCTGCCGCTGTCCTCCTCTGAAATAGCATCGACGGTCAGCTTCGGGCCAACTTGGCCCGAAGTCCTGCCCTGATGCTTCAAAGCATCAAATTTCAGCTTGTAGGCGAAGGCTTTCTCACTCGGGAGAATGTGCTCCCGATGGAGATTGCTGTCCACCAGCTGAATGGCCGCCTCCTCACGGCTGACAGCGTGCACAAAGGCAGGAACCTCCGAGATTCCTGCCTTCTGCGCTGCGTGGAGCCTCCGATGACCGGAGATCACTTCATATTCCATTGGTGCGTCCTCCAGCGGACGGACGATCAGAGGCGTGAGAATGCCGTGCTCCCGGATGCTCTCCACGAGGGCATCCATTTCGGCATCGTCCCGCACCTGATAGGGGTGCCCCTCAAACGGGTGCAGATTTGCAATTGCAATATAGGTTGTGGTATTCATCTTTCATAACTCCTTTGTGTTCTGTGTTGTTCTGGACTGTGCTGTTCCCGCTGTTTAAGCTCGTTGTCATAGACCAGATCGAGCGTTTTCTGCATATGAAAAGACCGCGCCTCTACGGACTTGGCGAGCTTCAGCTGCTCACGCAGAGCCGTGATCGACGCGGTCTTTTCGGTTTTCTGCTGCCGCAGCGATTCCTTTGTTTCGGGATCGGCGCGGCGCATTTTGTTTTGGATAGATGTGCGCTCAGCGGCGAGCTCATCGAGCATTGACTGTTTATCCGCGATATACGCCTGCAGTTCATCCATGGTTTCAATTCCGGTTTCGCCAAGAAATCGTGTTTCTCTGTCATACTGATCCAGCTTTCGCAGCTCCTCCCGGAGGAAGGGGCTGTTGGGTTTATAAGTCGTTCCTTTTGGGAGGATACCGAGCTGATAGCAGTAGTACAGATACAGCCGATAGATGTGAGATGGCTTCTGATGCGGGAAATGGACATGGCGAAGGTGCTCGGGAACATCAGTCTGCCAACAGACAACCGCCTTCTTCGTCTGACTTGGATGCGATGCCAGGAACCGATACATGTTCTCCGGCACCCAGCGCTTATCCAGCGTGTCCAGACGCGTGAAGTGCGTATACTGCGGCAGCCGGATGCGGTAGTGCGACTCGCTGGTGAAATCCGTGATGTACCCGAGCCGCTGCAAGTATTTCTCCGCTTCCCGAATGGTGAAGCTGTTTTTCAGCGCTTCCCGGATATCCTCCCGATAGACGTTGTACCGGGTTGGCTTGCCGTCCTTTTCATCGAAATAGACCGGACGGGACGGCGCCTTGTGCGGCACAGGGATGACGGACAGACCGTGCACCTGACAGTAGTAGTCCGACACGCGGCGCATCCATTCGATCTCTTGCTTGGAGTGGTTATACTTCTTCCCATCCACGAAGGAGACGGAATTGAAAACCCAGTGGTTGTGCAAGTGCCCTTTGTCCAGATGCGTGGTGACGATGATCTGGAACCGATCGCCCCACAGGTGTTTTGCGGTCTCTACGCCGATCTGATGACACAGCTCCGGTGTGACCTCGCCGGGCTTGAAGCTCTGGTAGCCGTGCCATGCGATATACCCGTCGGTCTTGTGGAACTGCTTCTTAGTCAGGATCATCTGCTGCACGGCAGTCTCTCTGGTGCAGTTGATGGCGGTGACATAGGTTCCGTCTGCGGTGGCTGCGGGACGCTGCACATACCTTGCCGCGTTCCACAGATCCTCCAGATCCGGGATGGGGCAGGTCTTGTCCGGGTTCTCGGCGTAGTCGATCACGTCCTGCAGCCTGCCGGAGATGTGCCACAGCTTGGTCGTTGCCATCAGGTCGCCTCCTCATCCAGCGTATACGCTTCCTGCAGCTCCACGATTTTGCGCTCCAATCGACGTGCGGCCTCAGTAAATTGCGGCGACAGGTTTGCTGCCCTCAGCAGCATTTCGTGGATGTCATAGAGCTCCTGCATTACACCCCAGAACTGTTTGGGCGGCATGGTCTCTGAAGATTTTCCGGCGATGAGAGCGCAGAGATATTGAGATTGCGATACGCCGCGCTCCCTTGCCAGTCTCTCCAGCCTGCGCTTGAGTTTTGGCGGCAGGCGGAGCGTGAATTTAAGTGTTTCTTGTTTCAAAATGTTTTCCTCCTGATAGATTTGTGGGGGTATTCAGGGGTGCTCCCCTGGGTCAAATGGATTGTGACGGCACAATCCGATGCTCGCTACACTCATGGACAGAGGCGGGACGCCTCCATCCAACGGATAAGAAATATGTAGCCGCACATGAAAAGGGGCGTCACTTTTTCTGGACAGGTATCGCTACAAATCGTGTGCGATTCCTCAACCGGTTCCTCTTCGGGTGATCGTTGACGGGCGTGGTGCAAATGAAAACCGGCTGAGAAAGGGTGTACGTTCGTACGACCAATGTCACAGCATGCGGCATATTCCTTTGTAACCTCGCAGCCGCCTTCTGTCCAGATAGAGGTTATTGGTCGGCTCCAGACCGTATGTCTGTGCCTGCATCCCCATCTGCTGAACAAAGCTGCCCATGGACATGGTGTGATACGCGTTTTCCTCGCACCAAGTCTGATAGACCTCATAGAGATCCCTGGTGCTGCACTGATACCCTTCGCCGATGCGGATGTAGCCTTCGGATTCCAGAAATCCGGTCACGGTGTTGCTCTCATAGATGCTGTCCTCCAGATTGCGTTTCGCGCGTTCGCTTTCCGTGAAATGAAAGTCGTTTTTCAGCAGCCGGTGCAGCCCCTCCAGCGCCCACAGAAAGATGCCGTCGATCTCTGAGAGCAGCTTTTCTGACAGATACGGGTCGTCAACTCTGTTTTCCGGCCGATCCTTTGTCTTCAGAATAAGCTGCCGGCGATAGAATCCGTCACTGCGGTCATACAGCGATTTCAGCGACCCGTTGCCGAATCCGATCAGCCGTGCGTACATGGCGCCCTGATAGCTCTGGATACCCTTGCGCTCCAAATCCATAGGAGTCTCTGCTGTGACGATGGCCTTGATGATGTTTGTTTCCGGGAGCGCTTCGAGCTTCATATCGTCATCCACCAAGAGGAGCTTGTGCTCCAGGTCCGCTCTGGCAAAGCGGTTAGTCGCCACCTTCGCGATGCTTCCGGTGTTGAGGGAGCTTCCGAACAGGGCGGATAGGACAACGCCGATCCGAGATTTGCCTTCGCCGCCGCGGCCCACGATCATCAGCATTTTCTGCCCTCGGGTGGAGGGAATCAGACAGTAACCGATATACTCCTGCAAGGTAGGGATGTCCTCCGGATACAGCAGCTCATGGAGAAACTGCAGCCATCGCTTCGGCTCCGGCGCATCGGGGAGATAGGACACCGGGAGGCGGCTGACGCAGACCTCCTTTTCTGTGGACAGTGTACCGTCCACAAACAGAGTGCCGTTTGCAACGTGGATGCGGTCTGCAAGCGCAGGGATCGACGCGCAGTAGGCTTCCGACTTCAGGACCTCGAACAGCGCCGGCACTTTCTTGGCAAGACCGTTGTGGATATACGGCTTTAGCCGTTTGTAGATCTCGCTTTTCAGTAGGCCTTCGTCTGCGATCCATCCGTCCACGCCGAAGAACTTGCGGTTCATGCATACCATTGGCAGCTCTGTGAGAAGATCCTCACAGAACAGCACCTCATTGACGCCGCAGTTCAGCGGCCAACGCGGCGCTTTCTGCTCCGTGTCGGCATGGATTGCCTCACCCACAGGGGTGAGGGCTTGGTTTTCATTGTTCATAGTAATTTTCTCCTTTAATCATGATAGGTGTTGGCGTACGAACGTACACCCTTCACTGCTCTCTTTTTCAGCCAGTAGAGTATTTGTAGCCCTCCTTCCATATAGATTTGGCTGAAAAAAGTGGGGGCAGTTATCAACAAACAAAAAACACCTGCTGTAGCAGGTGCTGCGCGTGTGGTTTGCTATAACATATGACCAATCCTTTCTGAGGGAAGGCGTCCCTCTATATGGGCAACGGCATTTCTACCCCCGAAATGTTCCTGAGGTCTGATATTTTTATAGAAAAAAGCGACATCGGCTTCATTTGCGTCATAAACGCAGAAAGCGCCTGCAGGGGGTTACCCTCTGCAGGCGCTCAATCGGATTCCTTATTGAATTGTTCGTAAGCCTCGCCGATCTTTTTCAGTCGTTTCAGAACGGCACTGTGTGTTTTGAAGTCGGTTTTCTCCGCGATCTCTTTCAGCGTGTATCCCTGTGCACGGAGCATCAGGATGCGACGATCGGTCGGATCAATGGCTTCGAGAAACTGCTCTGTGTTAACCAGTGCGATCACAGCATCCTCGAGCTTGCGACCGGGAGCTCCGAACTTAAGCGGAAAGCTCTCAAATGGGTTTTTGC
>JAFRCB010000271.1 GCA_017404585.1 Lachnospiraceae bacterium | reverse complement strand
GGAAAGAAATGAAAAAGCGGAAGCAGTGATCCAGCGGGGAAAAATAGAGTCCTCCTTTGGGCACAAGCTGTTTTCCGGGACAAGGAATCCGTCCCGCGATACGGTCCTGCAGCTTGCCTTTGGATTTGAACTGAACGCGGATGAAACACAGCAGCTCCTGAAGGTTGCCCGCGCAACAGCACTTCATCCGCGTGTGAAAAGAGATGCTGTCATCGCGTACTGCCTCCAGTATCACAGAACATTTATGGAAACACAGCAGCTTCTGTATGATAATCACCTGCCGTTGATAGGGGGAAAGCATGACAGATCGTGATGAACTTCTGCAATCTATTCTGGATTCCGACAGCAGCGCGGATTATCCTGCGGAGTTTCAGGAAAAGTATGTTTTGATGGAGTGCCTTTCGGAACAAAAAGGGATCACGACGTTCCTTGTACAGGATCCGGAAGGAAAGAACCATATCGCAAAATGCTATGAGCGCGATCTGTGGACGATCGCAGATAACAGCAGTCTACTGGACGGGTTGGATCATAAAGGCCTTCCAAAGTATACGGAATCGTTTGAGAACGAAAACGTGCTCATCACAGTCCGGGAATATATAGAAGGTCTGCCCTTGGACCGCTATGCGCAGGAGAATGAGCTATCCGTAAAAGAGATCACACGGATCTGCGCCAGGATCTGTGATATTCTCGCTTATCTCCATCATCGGGATGAGCCGATCATACACAGGGATATCAAGCCGCAGAACATCATTATCGGCCCGGACGGCAGCGTTTCTCTGATCGACTTTGATATTGCACGGGTATATCGAAGCGGCCACGATACCGACACTGTGTTTTTCGGCACCCTCGCGTATGCGCCTCCGGAGCAGTACGGATTTGCACAGACAGACGCCAGGACGGACATTTATTCTCTCGGGATTCTTCTGCGATGGCTTCTGACCGGAAGCACAAAAGAGAATAAGAACGTAAAAATATACCGGCCCCTGGATAAGATTATCCGCAAGTGCACGGGTTTTGCGCCGAAGGACCGGTTTGCGGACGTTTCGCAGGTCAAAAAAGCACTTCTTTCGGCTAACCCGAGGTCACAGGCGGTTCGTCTGACATGCGTGATCCTCTGTGCCGCACTGGCAATCGGTGCTGTTTGTTATGGGGGCGTACGGCTTTACCGATATCTTACCTGGTCACCCTTTACAGAGGATGCAGTTCCCGCCTTCACTTCTGACACAGACCGTGTCGCGGATGCCGTATCCTATATGAAGGAGAAGTACGGAACAACCATGTTCGATAAGACAGAAGATACTGCAACGGTAGGAGATCTCCGTGCGGTCCTGACGGAACTCTACGGATTTGACAGAGAATATGTCTACGGGATCAATGAGGATATGCCACAGGAGAACGATGCGTATTTTCTGCCATGGGGCTGGGATGACGAGCAGACAGTGGACAGAGATATTGCGGTGTATGCTGCAGTGAAGGCACATGATCCGGCTACAGTGGCCGACTGGTCAAGCCTGAAGGATGATAACGGATACTATCCGGGCGTGCGTGTTGCTGTAGCGTTTGCGGAGGAGTACGGTATCATGAACGGCGCAAATCATCCGGGTGATATCCCGCTGGGCGAGCTGGCATTGATTTTTGCCAATACAGACCGGGTATTTGAAGCGGCAGAAACAGAATAGTGGAATAGATTTACGGAATAATAGAATGAGTTTTAGGAAAGAAGATCAGACGACCTATGCTGTCTGGTCTTTTCTTTCTGTCTTTGCCGGGAAGATGGTAAAGGTGGACAGCCAGACCAGCCGTTTAGAAGATCGTTCTGCTATGCTGAAAATGAACGATTATGTCTAAATGGTTTGTGAAAGGAATCGTAAAAGAGAAATGACAGCAGTTGTTATTATCGTTTTATTAATCGTTATTGCAGTGCTGGTAGCAGTATTGTACATATCACGAAAACGAAGGCAAGCCTATTCCTCGATTTACTATGTCAATAATTATGGTCGGGGATCTGAAAAAGCACAGTATCATCCGGTAAACGATCTGACGGATGAGGATCTGGAATGGCTCATTCGGTATTACGACAATGAAATCAAAACCCGATATCACAAAGTCGCAGGGGAGATGCTTGTTGAAAATGCATCTGAATTCCAGCTCCGGCTCGAGCGGGATCTGAAGAACAGACGTCTAAGCGATGTACAGATCGATGAACTGACATCGAAGCTGTTTGAAAGTATGAAACGGATCGAAAGATACGACAGGGACAGATATCGGAAGATGGACGACATGCGTCAGAAACTGAAGCAGCTGAAAACTGTTTATTAGAGTGATTGATTAAGGAGGGGGAGATCAGGCATGGGTCTGGCATGCAGGATAACTGGCCATAAATGGTATAAGCTGCCTGATAGTAAGGACGGCTGTACATGCTCGCGCTGCGGCGAGCGCAATTCGTTCGGTGGTTGTGGTTGGCACAAAGAACCGGGGAACTGTGAAGCGATGTGCTCATGGTGCGGCCGCAAAGAGGTCCGGCACGAATGGAACGGCTGCACGTGCACCTGGTGTGGAGCAACGTCGAACTATAATCACAAATGGGAGCATGTTTCCGGGACATGCGATTATAAATGCTCGATCTGCGGCGCAATAAGTAATGACAGGAAATTTCACCGGTTTGTCGGATGTACGTGTACGCGGTGCGGCACTGTCCGCAACAAAGACCATGATTTTGCCCCTTCCGAAGAAGACGGAACCATTCGCTGCACCGTCTGCGGGATCAGCATTGATGAGAGCCGCGCACAGTCGGTCATTGAGGCGTTTAAGGAAAAGCCGGAGGGCTATTGGTCATTCGCTTATGATCTGATCAAACAGATAGAAGATACCGCATGTATTGTATCTGTTGCACCTTTGATGCCCAGACAGGCTTTTGAACGTCTTGGTCAGCTTGGCGCTGACGAGGAACTGGAAGCCATCGCCTGCGGTATTGCCGGAGGATATGGTTACGAGATGAGACGCGAAGCCAGGCGCAACATACGGGATGCCGCCTTGCGGGAGGGTATCGATGTCAAAATGACCGAGGAAGAGCAGCGATGGTACGATTACGACATTAAGAGCGGAATGTAGAAAAGGGGAGGATCTATGGGACTGTTTGCGCCGATATGGATGACTACCAAAGAAGAGAAAATTCCCAAAGCAATTGCCGCTGTGGAGAAGATGAGTGACCCTGCGAAGCTTAAGACCATAGCGATGAACGCGAATTTCGGAAAGATCAGGGTGGCCGCCTGCACTCGTATTACTGATCGGGACACGCTGGCGGAAATAGCTATGGCCTGGGATTGCGATGTCGCCTGCCAATTGATCGGGCGTCTCGCCGGCCGCGACGACCTGCTCATGTCGGTCGCCGCACACTTTGCGTCAGGGTACTATGCCAGACTGCTTGTGCCGCTGCTCGACATGGTCGGCGAGCCGGATATTGAGAAGCTCATCGAACTTACATGCACTATAGTCGACGAGCGAAAACGTGACGGGAAATGGTTTAGGGATGTTGACGGGTACGACCGGATCATGGAAGCTGTGGGGCGCACGGCCTGCAGGGTAAACGGGGACAGGGCGAGGGCCGCGGCTCTTGTCGAGGATTGTGCAGGTGGCTCGAACTATGCGCTGATATCTGCCCAGTCTGCTGCCGCATCTTTCCAAACCGTAGTCGGATGGCACACTCCGATCATACATGAACTGGAGGGTTCGTTGCCAAATAATTCTGAAAGTCTGCGCGCTTACATCGATTCGCTGAAGCAAGAGGTCGTTACGCTCGCCGATGGACATCAAGCTGACCGTAATAGGGTTATCTTGGTTTGCTGTATGTTAGAAGACACGTTGCGCCCTTATGCGTATGACATCTATGTGGTCCTGCAAACCTGGCTGCGATGCGATCTCACTGTCGTCGGAGACAAGCCCGATTCAAGGCGGGAAGAGCTGGACAGGTTTGAGAGGGTGTGCGCAAACTGGAAAAAGTCGGCACAGGCGCTCATAGCCTTAGCCAAGGAGCAACCGGAGATCATCTACCCTGTGAGGGGACAGCTGGAGCAGGCTATCAATGGCGCCGAGGCGCAGGTGAGGGACAGAAGACAGGTCGGTTTTAAGACGGTTTACCAGAAGGTGGCTCCGGATGCGCCCGAAGACTGGACAGAGGCAGTTAAGGTGCCGGATTACAAATATAGCACAAAGAAGATACCGATGAATCTGCATTTCCCCGCTGAATAGAGAGATTGGTGGAATGATGCGATTCTGTGAACGAATGACACGAATTACAGGAAGGAAGAAACATGGGACTATTTAAACCGGGTTGGATGAGTAAAGACGAAAACAAAGCCATGCGTTCGCTTGATCGGGTTTCAGACGACGAGGAGCTTTACAGGATTGCAACGGAATGCCCGCACCTCAATGTTCAGATACGGGCGGTATCGAGGATCCGGGACGCGGATCGGCGTCTGGATGTGGCGCTGACGAAACGGCTGATAAGCCTTAACGTGCGCAGGGCGGCGCTCGAGGGGGCATCCGAAGAAAGGTTATGCCTGGTCGCTGGGAAAGCTCCCATGTGCGACATAAGGCTGGAAGCGGTAGACAGGATGTCGGATGACACATTTCTAGCCAAACTGGTCTTGGGCGGAGCCGGCGGCAGCCGGGATGATAAGCGTGTATGCGAGGCAGCCTATGAGAAGATGGAGCATCCGCCATTTGAATGCAGTATGCTCATGTGCAGCAGGAAGGCGGACGAGAACCTGTTGCACGATGTGGAGGGGATGACCTACCCGGCTGACCGCGAGAAGCTCCTGCGAGTTGTCCGCGAAAAGGAGGGAGAGGCAGCCGGACGGGCAGTAACGAAGCTTCCTTACGAGCAGGAGCGGGAGGTGCTGCGAGAGCTGGCCATGAACGGAAAAGGACTTGCCCGTTCAGCGGCAGTTGCCTCACTGCATCTGCCTGCTGACCGCGACATAGCAGACTCGATTATTGCTGAACCGAAATCCGGCAGGAATCTTAAGCAGCATGCCGTACGCCTGTTGCCTGAAGATGATCCTGTGCTGAACGAGCTATGTTGTCCCTTCTGCGGTGCGCTTGGCAGTGTATTCCATCATGGAGGCTACGATGATGCCGTGGACATGTACTATTCTGCCTATGAATGCCGTGTATGCGGCCGTGAAGTCCGGAAACACAGCGTGACCGGGACGGCTGAAGTAAAGGATTTTTCCATTACACTTCGAGAATTGCGCAGCAGATAAGGAGTGAAATCTGCTGTTTGAGCGTATGCAGAAGGCTCATGCAGTGGCTATTGTTTAAAAAAATAAGAGGAGGCAAGGAGAGCGTATGCAGATCATCAATAAAGACCCCGTCCGCTATATTCTGGAGCAGACAGTGAAGAAGAGATTGTTTTCAAAAAAAGAAGTGACGAAATACGCAATCGGAGACGAGAACGGCCAGCCCCTGACGGGATATGACTGGGCGGTCATCCATCCCTACGAGGACGGCATCTCCATGGCGCAGAGGCATCCGCAGGGGATTAAATTTCCTCTGGATCTTATGGGACAGGAGATCCTGAAAGCGTATGCTGGCTATCAGGTGCGCCCGAAAAACGGTTATCTTTTCATCGCTCTGAGCCACAAGAGCATGACCGTGGAACAGATTCTGGATATGAGCTGGTCCGATTCCGCAGAAGACGGGGAAAGCATGATGCCTTACTGGCAGAGAGGGATCGCAACGAAAGACCAGAAGATACTGATCGATCCCAAAAAGAATACGTTTCTGCGGGTGCAGGGTGATCTGGTGCTGTATGGCAGCTCGAGTACAGTCGGCATGGATTACAACAAACTGGGCATCGGACTGCTTGAGGACGGGAAACTCGTCCCGCTGATCCCGTGTGAGTATAACTTTGTCGAGGTGCTGAGTGCGGATTATGTGGCGGCAGGCCGTGTGATCGTGACGAAGACGACGCAGGCAGCTTCTTTGACAACGAATCGCGTGAGTGTTTCAAACCGGGCTGCCGTGCAGATCTTTTCTGTGAAGGACGGCTCTCCGGTGAGTGACCGTATTTACGGGATGATTCGCAGAAACCGGGATGGCACCAGCAGCGCGGTAATGTATCCCAATATAAAACCGGCTGATCTTCTCCACAGGCAGAGCGCGGGAGAGGCCTTCAAAGGCAGCGGCCTGCTGGATTTTTCCGGGGAGAAAAATGTCCGTCTGGACAGAAATTATCAGAAGATGTAACCGGTATCTGTGCCCTTTTCGGGACAAAAATCTGACTGCCGGGTAACGGATGCCCTTTTTGTGACAGGAGAACGTATTGAGGTTGAAACGATGAAAAGATCAAAAATTGCCGGCATAATTGCTGTTTTTATTCTATCTGCTATGGTCTGCGTGCTGCTCTCGGGATGCGGAGGGCAAACAGCTTCCGAATTGGGGGCCGGGTCGGCGGGATTATCTGAGAGTACAGCTGAAACCGCAGATTCTTCCGAGTCGGTGGCCGGGTCAGATGCAACCGCCGTTGTTGAGCCGGACGAAACAGGCGAGGCGGAAGAACCTATGTCGGACGATTCTGTCCGGACGGTCGACAGTCTTGATATCCCGGTCATTGATTCTCCCTGCGGCTCACTCATGGCGAGTGACGGCGAATCCATATACTTCTCCTATCGGGCAAACGACGAGGAGCTGGGAGGCCTGTACCGCGCCGATCCTGATTTTGCGCATGTGGAGATGATCGACCGCGGGAATTTTGCCGGGCTATATCTGTTGGAAGGAAATCTGTACTACAACGAGGGAAGGGGGTACAGTCTCGACGAGCGTCAATTTCATTGCCTGGAAACAGGGAGTCTTTCAAGAAGGAGTATTACGCAGGAAGAGTACCGG
>JAFRCB010000270.1 GCA_017404585.1 Lachnospiraceae bacterium | reverse complement strand
CCGAGGACGGGAAGGTCGATTATTCAAAAGACTTCTTCGGCAAGATGACGAACATGACAGTTTCCGGACAGCTGAACGTCGAGCCTTTCGCGCAGACATTCCGCAATGTGTATACGTTCGGACCGACGTTCCGCGCCGAGAATTCCAACACTGCCCGCCACGCGGCGGAATTCTGGATGATCGAGCCGGAGATGGCATTTGCGGATCTCGAAGATGACATGGAAGTCGCTGAGGACATGATCAAGTACATCATCAATTATGTGCTTGAGAATGCGCCGGAAGAGATGGCTTTCTTCAACCAGTTCGTCGACAAAGGACTCCTTGAGCGCCTGAACGGCGTTGCGAACGCGAAATTCGGTCATGTCACATATACGGAAGCTATCGATATTCTTCAGAAGTCCGGAAAGAAGTTCGACTATCCGGTCAAATGGGGCGTCGATCTCCAGACTGAGCATGAGCGCTATCTGACTGAAGAAGTCTTTAAGGGACCGGTCTTTGTCACCGACTATCCGAAGGAGATAAAGGCTTTCTACATGAAGCTGAACCCGGACGGAAAAACTGTCGCGGCAATGGACTGCCTGGTCCCCGGTATTGGCGAGATTATCGGCGGATCCCAGCGAGAGGAAGACTACGATAAGCTTCTTGCCCGCATGAATGAACTCGGAATGGATACCGACCAGTACAGCTTCTATCTTGATATCCGCAAGTACGGCACGACCCGCCATTCCGGATTCGGCCTCGGTTTTGAGAGGTGCGTCATGTACCTTACAGGCATGTCCAACATCAGGGACGTACTTCCGTACCCGAGAACAGTGAAGAACTGCGAACTGTAATATGAGAGGGCTCTTGGTCCCGTGAGTAGGAGGCTGCTGCGGCAGCCTCTTTTATCTTTACAAGGAGCAAATGTGTATATGAAGAGGAAGCATATCACGATCATCAAGATCGCGGGAGCGGCGATTTTTTTCATGGCGCTTGCTGTATGGATCGGTATGATGCTTGGGGTAAGGAGCAGAGAAAACCGGGCAGAAAGCCGGCCGGCGAGTACGGCGGCCGGCACCGTGGAGAGCGCTGCGGAGAGTGCCGTGTCCGGCGAGTCTTTACCTGCGGATTCCGAGACTATACCGGCCGAGTCGGAGACAGTGTCCGTGCCGGAACCTTCCCCGGAACCGGTAAGACTGGCTGACCATGTGACCGGAATCCGGGATTTTACAATCATTGAGGGTATGGTGCCGGATGTCATGGCAAGCATTTTGTGGGATGACCCGGTCCTTGATGTGACAGCGGACACCGGTACATGTGATTTCTCGCTTCCGGGTATTTACGATCTGACATATAGCCTCGTCGGTGCAGATGGAAGAGATGAAAAAATGACCATTAAGGTTACGGTGCGACATGATCTCGAACAGTTTCTCTACGGTATGGAGGGGGCGGTGTATGTTCCTGTCGGCGGAGACTTTGATCCGATGGAGAACGTTGTCTGCGATGATGAGATCGCAAAGATCGAGCCGGATATGAGCGCGTTCGACACGACGAAAGAGGGAGAGTACCTTATCTCGTACCATCTGACGGGAACTGACGGTGTCAGCCAGACAGCTGTGCGAAGAGTCCACGTGGGTGATGAACCGGTTTCACCGGTTCCCGGCCAGCAGGTGCAGACCGATGTAGGAGAGTATTCTACAGTTACTGATCTCGGTCTCTGGAGGCTCACAGCTTATATGGATACCCCGGAAGATCAGGGTCCCTATGTCGGCCAGACGGCCAGCGGAGCTCCGCTCGTTGCGGGAAGGACAGTGGCTGTGTCCAAACAGACCTGTGACAGGCTCGGCCTCGTGTTCGGCGACAGGCTTATGGTAGACGGATATGTCTATATTCTTGAGGACTACGGCGGGAGTGCCATGTATAATTCCGACTGGCTCGATATATTCGTCGACAATGTGGAGGACGAGTATTCTGAAAGATTCAACAGGTATGCGGAAGTATATTTGCTGAGATGAAAAATTTAGCGATTTAAAGCAACGAAGCACTTGTGAAAACGGAAACGAGATGATATTATTATCCCATTATTAAAGCGGGCGCAGTTTTCGCGATGCTCCGGAGGAGATAATTATGGAAAAAATGGATATGATATTCTACAGAAAGCTGCCGACACCGCTGGAGGTGAAGCAGCAGTATCCGATCACGGAGGCTGTAGAGAAACTTAAAGCGGAGAGAGATGAGATCATAAAGAACATTTTCGAGGGAAGAGATTCGAGATGTCTTCTGGTCATCGGCCCCTGCTCCGCGGATCACGAGGACCCGGTCATTGAGTACATATCAAGGCTTCGTGATGTCCAGGATAAAGTGGCAGACAAGATCGTCATAATTCCCAGGATTTATACGAACAAGCCCCGAACAGTCGGGACCGGCTACAAGGGTATGCTGCATCAGCCCGACCCGGTAAAAGCGCCGGACATGCTGGAAGGGATCCTGGCTATCAGAAGACTGCACAAGCGGGCTGCCGAAGAGCTGGGATTCACATGCGCGGATGAGATGCTGTACCCGGAAAATCACAGATACCTCTCAGACCTTTTGTCCTATGCGGCGGTCGGCGCGAGATCTTCCGAAGATCAGCAGCATCGGCTCGTGGCAGCAGGCATAGGTGTTCCCGCGGGCATGAAGAATCCTACCGGCGGAGATCTTACGGTCATGATGAATTCAATCAAAGCAGCTCAGAGCAGACACACATTCCTCTACAGAGGCTGGGAAGTGACAAGTCCGGGTAATCCGCTCGCCCACGCGATCATGCGCGGATACGTCGATAAGTTCGGCAACAATCATCCGAACTATCATTATGAGGACCTCATGCTTGTCTCGGATATGTATGAGAAGACGAAACTGGTCAATCCGGCTGTTATCGTCGATACGAATCATGCCAATTCCGGTAAGCGGTATCTTGAGCAGAGACGCATCGCAAAGGATGTCTGCTACAGCCGTAAGGTCTCTCCCGATATCAGAAAACTGGTCAAAGGATTTATGATCGAGAGTTATCTTGAAGACGGTCGTCAGGATGAGCACGAACACTGCTACGGAAAGTCTATTACGGATCCCTGCCTCGGCTGGGAGAAATCCGAAAAACTGATTTACGAGCTGGCTGAGGAGTGGGTATAATACTTAAAGGATTTTATGAGAGGAGGCTTTTGTTATGAAAGTTGGTATTCTTGGTTATGGAAATCTTGGACGCGGCGTTGAGGCTGCAGTCAATAAGAATGAGGACATGGAACTTTGTGCTGTCTACACGCGCAGAGATCCTGCCGCTCTCGCGATTCGCACGGAGGGAGTTCCGGTAAAGAGCGCGGACTGCCTTGAAGGCGGTGCGGAAGACATTGATGTTCTTGTGATCTGCGGCGGAAGCGCGACAGACCTTCCGGAGATGACTCCGAAATATGCCGCCTGGTATAATGTTGTCGATTCGTTCGATACACATGCCAATATTCCGACGCATTTCGCAAATGTCGATGATAAGGCCAAAGCCGCCGGCAAAACAGCCATTATTTCATGCGGCTGGGATCCCGGTATGTTCTCCATCAGCAGAATTTATGCCGATTCAGTACTGCCCGGCAGTCAGGCCTACACGTTCTGGGGAAAAGGAGTAAGCCAGGGGCACTCTGACGCAATCCGCAGGATTGAGGGTGTAGTCGACGCGCGCCAGTATACGATCCCTGTACCGGAAGCGCTGAATAAAGTGCGCTCCGGAGCCAATCCCACTTTGACAACACGGGAAAAGCATACACGTGAGTGCTTCGTCGTTGCCGAGGAAGGCGCGGACCTTGCAAGGATCGAGAAGGAAATCGTGACAATGCCGAACTACTTTGCCGATTATGACACGACTGTATATTTCATTTCCGCTGAGGAGATGAAGAAGAACCACAGTGGCCTTCCGCATGGAGGCAGCGTGATCTGTTCGGGTGAGACCGGAAAAGACGGGATGAAGCATGTCATAGAATACAGTCTTACCCTGGATTCCAATCCGGAGTTTACGGGTTCGGTTCTTGCGGCATTTGCAAGAGCAATCGTGCGGCTGAACAATGAGGGAGTGGCCGGAGCGAAGACGGTGTTCGATATTGCGCCGGCTTACCTGTCACCGAGATCTGCCGAGGAGCTCAGAGCTCATTTCCTGTAATTCCGGTAAGACGTTCTGCGATGAAAGAACGGTAAGTGTTCGTCACAGTTCAGACGGGCTGCTTTTAAGTTGCGTTGCCGGCAGCAAAGCATCCATCTTCGTGAGAAACAAAAGCATATCCGACTGAGAGATCGCAACATGCGAAGCGCGTTGCTAGCTCGTAGGGAAGGATATGCGTTTTTCGATGAAGATGATGTTTGCGCCGGATTCTGAAACTCCGCTGCAGGACGTCTGAACTGTCACAAGCGTTCACCGAATTATCACAGATTTAATACTTTGTTAAATTGACGGGCCGTGCAATTGTGTTATTATATCTATAACACAAAAGGGCGTATATGCGCCCGGCAAGGAGGAGTGTTATGGACAACTATAATGAATATTCGAATGACAGAAATTCGGAGTATTATAATTACGATATGGATACCATGCAGAGAGGATATGGCGGCTACGCCGCTCCGGCTCTGAGCCTGAGTTCCTACATTGCGAGGACATATGGATGGATGGCACTGGGACTTCTGGTCACATTTGCGGTTGCTCTCGGAGCGGCCATGTCGGGTGTTATCTACAGTATTTTCGCGACAGGCGGTAGGTTTGCCCTCATTCTT
Source organism: Lachnospiraceae bacterium (assembly GCA_017404585.1). GTDB lineage: Bacteria > Bacillota > Clostridia > Lachnospirales > Lachnospiraceae > Chordicoccus. The sequence continues at coordinate 492 of JAFRCB010000270.1, read as the reverse complement.
ATCACGATCGCCGAACTCGGCGTAGTCGTTTTTCTGAGCGCGCGGATCCATAAGATGAGCGTGGGCACAGCGAGAGCACTGTTCCTCGTCTACGCGGCACTGACCGGTCTTACATTCTCGATGTATTTCCTCATTTTTGATCTGGCAATCCTGATCTACGCGTTCGCGGCGACCGCGGTCCTCTTCGGCGGCATGGCGGCGGCAAGCCTGATCTTCAAGATGGAGCTTGATTCGATTCGCCCGCTGCTCTTTGGCGGACTTATCATGCTGATTGTCGTAGGTGTTCTGGGAATGTTCCTGAATCTCGGCGCTTTCAACACAATGATATGCTACCTGGGTATTGCGATCTTTCTCGGCTACACCGCTTATGATACGGCCAAGATCAGACAGAATTATGAGTATTACAGCCGAATGGGAGATGCCGCAGTCCTTGAGAAGGCTTCGATCTTCTCTGCCCTGCAGCTGTATCTTGACTTTGTCAACCTGTTCCTG
>JAFRCB010000269.1 GCA_017404585.1 Lachnospiraceae bacterium | reverse complement strand
ATGCCGGCTTCGACTCTGTATTTTGCCACGGTGCGGCGGGAAATCGAGATGCCGCGTTCAGCAAGCTTTTCGCTCAGAATGCGGTCGCTGTACGGCTTCTTTGAATCCTCGGTCGCAATGATCTCACGAAGGGTCTTTTTTATCTGGTCGCTTGTAAAGCTCTGCTCATCTATGGCACACGACCTTGTGTCCCGGGCGGTGGCTTTTCTCTGGAAAAAGTAGCTCATGGGAAAAACACCGAAGGAGCACTGCAAATATTTCTTGTCGATCGCGCGGCTGACAGTGGATTCATGCATCTCAATGGCATCCGCGATCTCCGCTATTTTGAGCGGTTTCATATAGTCGGGTCCCTGCTCAAAAAAAGCGCGCTGAAATTGTATGATCTCCCGTGTGACTTTGATCATGGTCGTGCGGCGCTGCTCTATGCACTGGCGCACCCAGGCAGTCTGTTTGATTTTTGTGTCAAGATACTCTTTTACGTCCCCGTCCTTTGTACTCTTCAAAAGCCGCTGGTAGTAGTCATTGACTGACACGACCGGCGTGTCTTTTGCGTTCAGACTGATCTCGAAATCATCGCCCTTTTTTGTCACATAGACGTCCGGAATGATATATTGTATCTCTTCCTGCCGGTAAAAGCGGCCGCCCGGCCTGGGGTCAAGCGTCTTTATCAAATCGCAGTATTTTGAAGCCTGGGATTTCGAGATCCCGAGTTTTGAGGCGATAGACGAGGTCTTGCTTTTGGCGACAAGAGGCAAATGCTGATCGGTGAGCTCCTTCAGCGCATCATTGAGGAGCCCTTTTCTATCCAGCTGAAGCTGCAGACATTCGCTTATATTATGTGCGCATATGCCCGCCGGCTCCAGGGTCTGCAGAAAATGGATCAGATCTCTGACCTGATCTTCTTCCGCATCAAAACGGTCGGCGGTCTCTCCTGCGGATTCTGTGAGGTAGCCTCTGTCGTCGAGGCAGTCCATCATATAATCAAGGATAAGTATCTCGGATTTTGAGAACAGCCTGGGGTTTATCTGTGACCACAGATATTCTTTGAGCGTCTCGCCGTGCTGCATATTGAAATTCCAGGTATCTCTGGGATCATAATCATCATCGTTCCGCTGACGCTGCGCAAGGTAGTGGTCATGTTCCGCTTCCGCGTAATTCTGGTGCCAGGAGTCGATTGATTCCCCCTGGGACTTTTTCACGTCCATAGCGGGGTTTTCGAGCGCGAGCTCATCGACGTAGGATTCCAGCTCCTGTGAACTCATCTGCAGGATCTGCACTGACTGTATCATGCGCTGGGAAAGATTCTGTTTTTGCTGCTGCCGAAGTTCTAAAGCCATAATATACACCGGAGTTGGATCCCGCAGGGCATTTTTGCTGAACGGGAAAATTAAAGTCAGGAAGATATGCTGCGCTTAAGTTTCCGAATGTCCGCACCACTGAGATGAATATAGCACGAATGCAGTGGAATCACAACAAATGCAGCTTGTTGGCATGAAACTTGCTTATTAATTATAGTAAAAATGTAGCAAACACACGAAGTGTGTCATTTGCAAATTCATATCTGCAGAGAGGAGAATTATAATGGCTGAGAATTTTGATGTACCATTTGTTGACTGGCATACGGTTCCGACACCCGACTTCGATTCTGTCGTAGGCAAGGGCTGCGGCGCAAGGTATATGGACTATACTTGGAGAGATATCATCCTGTATGCTCTGGGCGTCGGCTGCTCGAAAGATGATCTTACCTACATCTGGGAGGGCAATCCGGATGGACTGAAGGCCCTGCCGACATTTGTCCTTGTAACTTACCTTAACGCTATTCAGCTTCAGCCGCAGAGAAAAGTTCCCTATGCGCCGAATGAGCTGACCGGCGATCTCGTGATCAAAGCCCTCGGCGGCTATATTCCCAACCGCCTGCATATGGGTGTCGATATTGAATTCTACAAACCGATCGATCCGTTCTGCGGCAGATTCCTGACAGAGGACTGTGTCGAGGAAGTATTTGACTGGGGCGAGAAGGGCATCGTCAATCAGTGCAAGATGGATATGTACGACATAGCCGGCAATCCGGTCGCGACAGTCCGCAGCCAGCATATGATCAAGGCTTTCGGAAACAACGGCAGACCGAAGTATGTTTCAAACAAGATGGCATACCCGGACAGAGAGCCTGATTTCGAGTGCGAGGACTACATTGCCGACAACCTGGCTGCGATCTATCGCCTGACAGGTGACACATATGCTACCCACATTGACCCGAAGGTAGGCCAGGGCTACGGATACCAGGGCGTTTTCATGCCGGGTCTCTGCACGGTCGGCTTCGGCGCCAGACTTGCGATCCAAGCCTTTATCCCGAACCAGCCCGAGAGAGTGACGCATATCGCCACCCAGCTCCGCGCTGTAACGTTCCCGGGAACCAAGGTGTTCTTCAAAGCATGGAAGCTTGAGGAGGGCAAGGTCATTTACCGCATTTACAATGAGAGCGGCAAGGCCATCATTGACAACTGCCTTCTTGAGTACAAGTAAATCTCACCAATTCCACACCCCTTTTCCAATGACGGAGGGGCTGCCATGTGGCAGCTCTTCCGTATTTTTTGTGGGTGCAAAGCCAGGTCCATGAATCAGTGCTGCAAGGAACAAATGCCTTACTCGATACCGAATTCTTCCATTTTGCGGTACATAGTCCTTCGGGAAATTCCCAGATATTCCGCTGCCGCAGACCGGTTGTTGCCGCAGGAGCGCAGCGCCGCAAGAAGCATCTCCTCAGTGATCTTGCGGTGATGCCTCACAGGGCGTGCCTTGTCGGAGGCTGAATTTTCACCCTGAGGATTGGCAGACGCCGGTCTCGGAGGCGCGGCATTCGGCCAAGAGTTGAAGTAAGAAGGCGCATCCGGGGAAGCGGCGTCCGGAGAAGGTGCCTTTTGAGGCCCTCTGCCATTTGTTTTGGCACCGGCTGCATATCCGCTGAATTCTTCAGGCGCTGCCTGTGTCTGTTCCTCTTTTTCCAGTGTCTTCCTTGTGTTATAGGAGACGTTGTCCAGGATGTACTCCGGCAGGATAATGTCGCCCGGGTAGATCTGCACGATGCATTCGATCAGGTTCTGCATCTCACGGATATTGCCCGTCCAGTCGAGTTTTACCATGAGGTCAGCAGCCTCTTTATTAAAGCGCATAATGTTCGGCTTGTCGATCCTTCTCGAGATCTGACGAATAAAGTGTTCCGCTAGGGGAATGATGTCGTCTTTTCGATCCCGGAGAGCAGGCAGGTTCAGCTTCATGGTGGAAAGTCGGTAGAAGAGATCCGCCCGGAACTGCCTTTGGTTGATCATCTCCTCTATATTGGCATTGGTGGCGGCAATAATGCGCACGTCCGCCTTGATCAGTTTGGTGCCGCCGAGGCGCATGAACTGTTTCTGTTCAGTAACTCGAAGGAGACGGACCTGCAGGTCAAGGGGCATTTCTCCGATCTCATCGAGGAAGATGGTCCCGCCGTTGGCCAGCTCGAACTTGCCTATATTGCCGTTCTTTCTCGCACCGGAGAAAGCACCGCTCTCGTAGCCGAAAAGCTCGCTCTCAATAAGGTCTCTGGGCAGAGCGCCGCAGTTCAGCGCGACGAAAGGCTTGTTCTTGCGGGGACTTGCATTGTGTATAGCCTGGGCAAATATATCTTTTCCGGTCCCGCTTTCACCCAGCAGCATAATGTTGCTGTCGGTATTTGCCATTTTCTTTGCCCGGTGAATGATGTCGCGCAGCTTTTTATTATGGCCGATGATGTCGTCGAAGGTCTTGATTGCGCCATTTGCAACTTTATCGGACAGAGCTGCCGTGATCTTCTGCTGTGTCGTGAAGTAAAATGTTACACCGTGCGCGTTCACACCCGGCTGGTTGAAAGCGTCTGTGGACGCGATGACTTCGGTCTCCTTCCCGTGAACAGTGACTTTCATCGGGTAGTTGCTGATGGTCTTGTGCTGATGCACGATTTCCCACAGCTCCTGGTTGGAAGGAAGAGGATCGATCAGTGCTTCCACGGGCAGATAGTACATGGAGACGGGCTCGGTCTCAAGAACCCTGAAGAGCTCGTCGTTGTAGTAAGTCGCAAGACATGTCCCGTCCGGACTCATCATGTTGTCGATGGAGAGGACGCCGCGGCCGCTGCGCTCGTAGTACATTGTTGCTATATTATTGAACTGCAGAGTGATCATCATATCGTGAGCGATCCCGCGAATCATGGTCAGATATTCCGGCCAGGCGTATCTCATAGGTGTGATGATGGCGACGCCGCACTGTTCCATAGGTTCATAGGGCTCGTATGGACTCAGCATGTGGATCGGCGCAAAGTAGACCGCAAGCTGTCTCAAAATGTCATTTTCGTGCTCATCTCCGACAGAGGAGAGGGAGGTGTTTTTATTCAGCCCTTCAATGACGGCGTTGTAGCCGATATTGCTCCAGTCGCCGCCGGCCCGAACACCGCCCGCCGCGAACCACTCAAGTGTCAGCTTGTCCTTGGCGTAGAGATCCAGCAGAACACCGTCGTTGGAAAACAATCCGAGAACATAGGGCGTTCCGGATTCATCGAGAGAGATTGTCTTGCGCACGTAGCGCTTGATGAATGTATAGAGGCGGGAGAGAGACCAGCGTGTCTCCTCCAGCTTTTCGAACGGAAAATAATCGATAGATTCAGAGTTGAATGTGTTGGCAGCCATAAGAAACCTCAATAAAGTGTGTCATTTTGATGGAAAAGTGTGTCATTTTCTATCGGCTTTATCAATGAATATCATATCACAGTAAATCAGATGTGTCAAAGTTGGGCAAATGCCAGTGTGCTGTATACATGCATTGGCACGATAATTGCTATATAATATTAACAACAGGAATATCCGGACCGCTTTCTAGATAAGCAGCGAGCGAGACCGGAAGTTATCGATGAGACTGTAATGAACTGACAGTGAGAAGCTTAAGTAAGGAGGAAATAAAATGCCGGTAAGAAATAAACCTATGGGACGCATCCCCGTAAAAGTGATAGATGATCTGTGGAAGGACAGTATCGATATGCACATCCATCCGGGTCCGGACCCGAACGCCGAGCGCCCGATTGACAGTATCAAGGTAGCTCAGTACGCGGAGAAGGCCGGAATGAAGGGTGTTGTTTTAAAGAGCTTTACCTATAATACGGCGTCGGACGCATACCTTATTGAGAAGAATATCACGAAGGACGTCCATGTTTTCGGCAGTGTTGTGATCGGATACACAACGACCGGAGGTCTGACCTATGCAGCGAAGACGATCGAAGCAATGGCAAAGATTGGATGCAAGGTCGTCTGGTTCCCGGCTATGGACGCGGAGTGGTGCCAGGCATACCTCGGACATCCCGGCGCGGGCATCCGGATCCTCAAGGAGGACGGAAGCCTGAAGGAAGAAGTCTACAGCATCCTCAAGGTGATTAAAGAGTACAACATGGTCGTCTGCTCCGGCCACATGTCCTACGAGGAGAGCACAAAGATGTTCGATGCTGCAATCGAGCTCGGCATCGATAAGATGGTTGCTACTCATCCGCTGGCGGAACTCAGCCGCTTCACACTTGACCAGATCAGAGAGCTCGCTGGCAAGGGTGTTTATATCGAGCATGTCTATGGAACGACAATGCCGAGACTTGGCAACCTCGACCCGAGCGATTATGTGGACTGCGTCAAGATGATCGGGGCAGAGCGGAACCTCATGGGAACGGACCTCGCTCAGGTCTGGGATACAGATCCCGCGACAGGCATGAGGCTCTTTATTGCACAGATGATCCAGTTCGGATGCACACCCGAGGAAGTCGAATTCATGTGCAAGAAGAATCCGGCCAAGCTGCTGGATATTGAATTATGATGCGGCCGCTTGACGGCATCCGGGTGATTGAGATCGGGCGATCTGAAGCCGCCGGGGTTGCAGGCCTTCTGCTCTCGGATTTCGGCGCGGAGGTGATCCTGATCGATCCGCCGGGTGAGTGCGGAGACCTGAGTGCCGCCTGCCATGAGGACAGCATCACATTCGGTGTGGATATTCCTGCCGAAAGACTCTGCGACAGAGGGAAAAAGCGTGTCTTTCTGGACATCTTCGATGAAGACCAGAAAGCTTTGTTCCAAAAGCTCCTTGGGACTGCGGATGTCCTGCTCATCGGGACTGCCCCGCAGCTTCTCAGAGAAGCCGGGCTGGATGAGGATACATTATCACGTCTCTATCCGGAACTTGCTTCGGTCACGGTGAGTGCGTACGGCACGACAGGTCCGTACGCGGAGAGACCGTGGAGCGAAGCCTGTGTGCAGGCGGAATCCGGTTTTGTCTCGACGACGGGACCGGAGGACGGTGATCCGGTGAGGAGCGGCGGAGATATGGCGAATTTCCTCGGAGGTCTTATCACCTGCGCAGCCGCGCTGATGGAACTTGCCGAGAAGGAAAGACGCAGGGCTGTCGGAGACAATATTAAAGGAAGACATGCGGATGTCTCCATGATGGATTCGATTGTTTTCGGCCTTGAAAATCAGTTCAGTCTCTATTTAAAGAGCGGCAAAGTGCCGGTACCGAAAGGTAACCACTACGCACTCTCCGCACCGGTCGGAAACTTCCCGTGCAGGGACGGGGAGATTATGATCTCCGTGGCCACGGAAGCCCAGTGGAAAGCTTTCTCCGAGGCCATCGGTCATCCGGAGTGGGTCGACAGACCGGAATTCTTCAATGTCAGCCGAAGACTTGAAAACTATAAGCTTCTCGGAGAGACGGTCACGGAAGCTTTTATGCAGTACGACAGAAAGGAGCTCATGGAGATCCTGCAGAGCAGGAGCTGCATCTACGGATGCATCCATGATTTCCCCGGGGTCACGGAACATGTCCAGACACGGGCGAGACACATGTTCATGGAAGTCATTTCCGGTGACGGAAGCAAGTACATAGCTCCGGCCAATCCGATCCTGATCGACGGCGGACATATGCAGTCGGAAAAGATCAGTCTGCCGGGAGCCCAGACAAAGGAAATATTGGAAGCACTCCCGCTTTGACACTGGGACGGAGTGTGACACATAAGTTGACACAGAAGATGACACAGCTGACGCTGTGTCATTTTTATGTGTGCCGGGCATGGCACAATTCTTGCCGGTGAAAGTCCGGTCATGGGCAATCTACCGCTCATGTAGTTAAACGCAAGCCGAAATCGGAGACGATGGGGTGAAGGAAGCGCGTAGCAAAGTCATGAGCCTACGAACAGAAACCTGATATGAGGCCAAATGGTGGACAAGGATGCATATCAACCTGAAGTCCGTGGTAGACGTAAAGCCAAGACGGTAAATCAGGAGGCTGTGTGACGAAAGAATTGTGTCTTACCCCGGGAGATCCAGACAGCGTGCCAGAGGAAAGGAGGGAGGATCAGCGCTGATGCTGCAGCGAAATCTTACGCACGTGGCGATATAAAGCTAATGTCTGGAAGTCAGCTGAGACCATAATACAGCATAGAGGGAGATTTCACCAACTCCCGAAGGGTCTAATGTTAACTATATTGCGTATCACTTAAATAAGGTCAGGATATTCTGCACTACACCCGGTAGTGTTCCAACAAGCGCAAACGTATTTCGTGGGGGACAGGATAGGGAAGAAGTTTCCTGACATCTTTATGAGAGAGGAGAAGCAACAAGTGGATGATTTATTGGATAAGATTCTTATGCCGGAGAACATACGAGCGGCAATAGATGAAGTCAGGAAGAACAAAGGTGCGCCGGGGATAGATAAGATGCCGGTTGAAGAACTGATGGGATACTTTGCGCTCAATGAATCAACAGTCATAAAACAGATCCTAAACAAAGAGTATAAACCACAGCCAGTCCGAAGGGTATATATACCAAAACCCAACAGCGACAAACTTCGACCGCTCGGAATACCAACGGTCATTGATCGGGTAGTCCAGCAGATGGTGGCAAGAGTGTTTACTCAAGAGTACGATCCCCTGTTCAGTCCTCACAGCTACGGCTTCCGTCCCAACCGGGATTGTCATAAAGCCATAGCAGAAGCATTGGGATACCTGAATGAGGGGCGTACATGGATCATAGATTTTGACATCGAAAAATACTTCGACACAGTGAATCATGACAAACTCATTTCAATACTGAGGGAAAACGTCAATGATGCCATTATCCTGCACCTGATACGATCATTTCTGAAAGCAGGCGTGATGGATGATGGACTAATCAGTCCGACGGAGGAAGGAGTACCCCAGGGCGGCCCGTTATCGCCGGTGTTGTCAAACATCTACCTCGACAAACTCGATAAGGAACTGGAAGCTCGTGGGCTTGCCTTTGTCCGATACGCTGATGATTTTGTGATTTTTGCAAGGAGCCATAAATCGGCAGAAAGAGTCATGAAATCGGTCACCAGTTGGATTGAAAGGAAACTTTTCCTGAAAGTCAGTCCTACCAAAACGCATATAGTTCCGCCAAGCAAAAGCGAATTCCTCGGATTTGGCTTTTGGAAAAACGGAAGCGAATGGAAATGTAAGCCGCTCGCAAGCCGTAAATCCAGACTCTGGGATAAACTCAGGACAGTCACCTGTCGTAGAAAAGCCGCCGCAATTCCGCTATCCGTTACCGTAAACAAGGTCAATGAGATTATGCGAGGATGGATCAACTACTATCGTATTGGTAACATGAAAGGCTTTATGGATCTGACTGGGAAATGGATCAGACACAGAATACGGGTCATCATGGTAAAGCAATGGAAGAAACCGAAAACTATCCAGAAGAACCTTCGATGGTATTGCGAGGTCTTCCATTTCAATTTCTCGGATGGAGACCTGTACAAAGTAGCTAATTCACGCAAAGGGCTATACGCACAGTGCAATGGAGATGTGATTAATTTTATTCTCAGCCCCAAAGTGCTGGGCATGAAGCTGATAATAGGCAAAGGAAGAAACAGCAGAACGGTTTATCCCGGTCTTGTTAATCCACTTGCCTACTACCTTGGTACTACTTGATATTGATTTATAGTTGATGTAGCGCCGTATACCCGACCGGTACGTACGGTGCAACGGGAGGGGCGAGGCATTAGCCTCCCTCTACCCTATTTTT
>JAFRCB010000030.1 GCA_017404585.1 Lachnospiraceae bacterium | reverse complement strand
TTAAATACAGTCGTGGTGACCGTTGCGCCCGCGCGCTCGAATGCCTTGGTGGAATCGTACTCGCAGTTGGTTCCGGGCATGACCGGGATAAATACATGCGGTTTTGCCACTTTGTTCTTGCAAATGTATACACTGCCGCCGTCATAGACCTCAGATTCGACCTCGGATCTGTCGTCTGTCGTGCGTGTCTTAAAGACACCTTCAAGCGTACCCATCCAGCTGCCGAGAGCTTCGTCAAGAGCGATGGCAGCGTTGCCATAGCGGAATGTGTCATCACATGTGACCTCGCCGATCACCCTGTAGGAAGATGCAAGATTTCCGACCTGACCGTCAGCCACCTCGACGAGAAGGTCACCATATGCCGGTGAGAAGAAGTCTCTCGGATCGAGATCATGCTCAATCTTGACGCCAAGCCTGTTGCCGAATGCCATCTTGCTGACCGCCTCGGCTATGCCGTGGCGCTCCAGCGCGTAAGCGGAAATAATGCGGCCGGCTTTCATGTCCTCACGTACCTTTGCGTATACATCAAGAACGCCGCTGTAGACCGGGAGCTGATACTCATCGCGCGGCACGCGGATCCAGACGATCTTGCTGCCGGCTCTCTTGAATTCCGGTGTAACGATATCGCCGAGCTTAGCTACATCGACCGCGAAGGATACGAGTGTCGGCGGAACATCGATGTGTTCAAATGTACCCGACATGGAATCCTTGCCGCCGATCGACGGAAGGCCGAAGCCGATCTGGGCAGCATAAGCGCCAAGAAGGGCTGCAAATGGCTGACTCCAGCGGGACGGATCCTCTGTCATCCTGCGGAAGTACTCCTGGAATGTGAAGCGGATCTTCGATACGTCACCGCCCGCCGCTGCAATCTTGGCAACGGATGTCGTGACTGCCCAGGCTGCTCCGTGATACGGGCTCCACTTCATGAGATAAGGATCATAACCGTAGCTCATGAGCGTGACAGTCTCTGTCTTTCCGTCAAGGACCGGGACCTTGGCTGCCATTGCCTGTGTCTCGGTCAGCTGATACTGACCGCCGTACGGCATGGTGACAGTGCCTGCTCCGATTGACGCGTCAAATCTCTCGACGAGGCCTCTCTGTGAGCAGACGTTGAGGTCAGCGAGGGTATTCAGCCATGTATTTCTGATACCTTCAGAGTCATTGACATCGGACGGAACGAACGGATTCTGATTCAGCTCGCTGTCGGCAAAGTTCGGAACATCTACTTTGACGGATGCCTCCTGATGGGCACCGTTGGTATCAAGGAAATCGCGGGAGATATCGACTATTGTCTTTCCCCTCCAGTGCATGACAAGTCTCGGAGACTTCGTGACAGTGGCTACAATAACTGATTCGAGATTCTCCTCGTGCGCATATTCCATGAACTGCTTTGCATCTTTCTTGTCAACGACAACAGCCATTCTTTCCTGGGACTCGGAGATGGCGATTTCTGTGCCGTCAAGGCCGGCATATTTCTTCGGGACCTTGTCAAGATCAATATCAAGACCTCTTGCCAGCTCACCGATTGCAACCGATACACCGCCTGCACCGAAGTCGTTGCACTTCTTGATCAGGTGGGCGGCATCCGTCCTCCTGAAGAGTCTCTGAAGCTTGCGCTCTGTCGGCGCGTTGCCCTTCTGGACCTCAGCGCCGCATACCAGGGTAGATTCCTCTGTGTGTACCTTTGAAGATCCGGTCGCGCCGCCGATGCCGTCACGTCCTGTGCGTCCGCCGAGCAGGATGATGACATCGCCCGGGTCGGAATTCTCGCGGATAACAGCAGATCTCGGAGCTGCCGCGATGACTGCACCGATCTCCATGCGCTTAGCAACATAATCCGGATGATAGATTTCTTTTACAAGGCCTGTAGCAAGGCCGATCTGATTGCCGTAGGAGCTGTACCCGTGGGCTGCTTCCTGAACGATCTTCTTCTGCGGGAGCTTTCCCTTCAGCGTCTCGGACTGCGGACGTGTCGGGTCGGCTGCGCCGGTCACGCGCATTGCCTGGTAGACATATGTTCTTCCGGAGAGCGGATCGCGGATCGCTCCGCCGAGGCAGGTAGCAGCACCGCCGAACGGCTCGATCTCTGTCGGATGGTTGTGGGTCTCATTCTTGAAATTGATGAGCCACTCCTCTTCTTTCCCGTCGACATCGACCGGAACAACGATGGAGCATGCGTTGATCTCATCAGATTCTTCCTGATCGTCGAGTTTTCCTTCCGCCTTCAGCTTCTTGGCTCCGAGGAGAGCAAGGTCCATCAGGCAGACGAACTTGTCGCTTCTTCCGGCATAGAGGGCATCGCGGTCAGCCAGATACTGCTTGAAGGTATCCTCAAGGGGCTTCTTCATGTCGCCTTCGCCGAACTCAACATCTTTAAGTTCTGTTTGGAATGTCGTATGACGGCAGTGGTCGGACCAGTATGTGTCGAGAACACGGATCTCCGTGATCGTGGGGTTGCGCTTCTCCTCGTCCTTGAAATATTTGCGGATGAACTTGAAGTCCGCAAATGTCATCGCAAGGTTCAGAGAATTATACAACTCCTCGAGATCCGTGAGGTTCATGGAGCGGAAATTTGCAAAAACCTGGACATCATCCGGCTCCGGGTAGACAGCCGCGAGTGTTTCCGGCACGGTCTCATCCGTCTGGCGGGAGTCGACCGGATTGATTCTGTCCTTCACGAACTTCTCAAAATCCTCATCGGAGATCTCACCGATGAGCATATAGGTCGTCGCGGAATGGACACGGGCATTTTCCTTCTCATTCAGGAAGCGGATGCACTGCTCTGCGGAGTCCGCTCTCTGATCGAACTGGCCCGGCAGGTACTCAACGGAAAAGACGCGGTGCGGTCTCTCCTCCTCCGGGAGCTGTCCCTCATAAATATCATCAACGGGCGGCTCCGCGAACACAGTGCGCGCAGCCTTCTCAAATGTCTCATCTGTTATATCTTCTACATCATAGCGGATAAAGACCCTCACATCCTCCACACCTTCTATGTGCAGATAATGCTTTGCTTCGTGCAGGAGATCGTGTGCCTGGACGGCAAATTCAGGCTTCTTCTCCACGTATACTCTTCTGACCATTTTGTCTCCTCCTGATTTCAGTTATGTATGTATGTGTCTCGGGGATAAGTTTTGTATCCCCTTGTGGCGCTAATGATTC
>JAFRCB010000268.1 GCA_017404585.1 Lachnospiraceae bacterium | reverse complement strand
TATTGCCAACACGGTCTTCAGGGAGTATCCAAATCCCCCGGCACCGGTCAAGGCGGCAAGCAAGGAGTATGTAAAGCCAAATGAAGAAATCGAGTACACTGTCACAGAAGACTTCCCGGCCATTAACCCCTCGAACTGCGCGAAGGCGGTTACGATGAGGGATACATTCGATGACTGCCTGGCAATAGGGAAAAGCATTAAAGTGACTCGCGGAGGAAAGGAAGTCACCGGCGACTGGACAATCAGGACTGAAGGGCAGACGGTGACGGCTTCTGCCAACACGCCCGGGAATGTCGAAGGCCGATATGTATTTACGATCCCCGTTACGGTCAGAAATGAAAAACTGGACGGCAAAACACTTGTCATAAAAGATGGCAGGACTTACGCAGAGATTCCGAATAAAGCGTATATCACGGTAAAAGATCAAAATGATAAAGATATAAAGCTTGAGACGCCCGAAGTGAAAATTTATGAAGAAGGTTCGGCAATCAGTCTGACTAAAGACGTGGACCGTTCAAAGATAGAAAACGCAAAGGCAGGAGACAAACTGAAATACAGTTTCAGGATAAAAAACACGGGAAGACTTACGCTTCACAATGTGACCCTGACAGATACTCTGCCTGTCAGCAATCTTACAGTCGACTGGAAGGCGAGTACGGATGATGCGACCGGCGAAGGGACCCTGGCTCCGGGGGAAGAAGTGACCGCATCTGCCGATTATGAGCTTACATCGGAAGATATCACCGCCGGGAAGGTTACTAATAAAGCTTCTGCCGAAGGTCTCGACCCGAAGGATAATAAGGTGTCTGATAGTGATGACGCGGAGACCGAACTTACTGCCGAACCTTTAGTATCCCTAAGTAAGACGGCTGACCCGAATAAGATGACGGATCCGTCCGTCGGAGATCTCATTTCATATGACTTTGTGATTACAAATACAGGCAATACCCCGCTAAGGGATATTAAATTCCAGGATGATCATGAACTGATCGATCTCACATGGAGTACCGATCTTACAACCGCGGAGCTTGGGACCGGTGAAAAAATAGAGGGACATGCTTCTTACGCCCTGAGCCGTGCTGATATTGATGCGGGTTCGGTGGTGAATAAAGCGTCTGTCACAGCTGTCGGAGGAAACGGGAAGACGGTGAACGATCAGGCGGAGGACACAACTGTTATCGAGACAACGCCTTCGATTCTGCTGAAGAAGACGACACCGACAGCTGTTCTCACTGACGTGGGAAAGGGGGACGCGGTCATCTGGAATTTCGAACTTAAAAACACCGGCGGAAATACACTTAAAAATGTGGAGATCATCGATCATCTCGAGGGTATAAGTGAAATTACGTACGACTGGAAAGGCAGTTCCGACAGCGAGACAGGTATCGGCGTGCTTTCCCCGGGTGAGACTGTTGAAGCGACCGCGACGTATGAGCTGACCGAAGAGGATATAGTCGCGAAGGAGGTGACCAATACCGCAACGGGAAAAGGTACTGACCCCAGGGGTACAGAAGTGACATCAGACGCAAATGCCAAAGTAAAGATCAAATATGATCCTGAACTGAAAATAGAGAAGACAGCGGATAAGCCGGATTACACAGGCGCGAAGGCAGGTGACGTGGTCAGGTACACGCTGAGTCTCACCAATTCAGGCAATGTTGATCTCACAGATGTCGAGCTTATCGATCTCAGGGAAGGCGTCATTGTCAAAGAGTACAGCTGGCCGACAAAAGAAGGCTTCCTCGCTGTCGGAGAGACAGTGACCGCATCGGCGGAATATGTACTCACACAGGAAGATATCGATGTGACGATCCTGGAAAATAAAGCTTCCGGAAAAGGCAGGGCCCCGGACGGCACATGGGTGAATGCTGAGATACCGACCATAATAACCAAGGAGCCTCGCCCGGAAATCACTCTGGTAAAAGACGTTGATATCAATGACATAGCGGCTGCAAAAGCAGGTGACGTTCTTTCATACACGGTCACAGTGACCAACACCGGAGATGTGACTCTTCACGATCTGGCTCTGACAGACAGCATGGATGAGGTCCTTTCAGATGTCACATATGACAGGGAGACAGAGACACTCGCGCCATCAGAGAGCTTTGTCATGACAGCAGGGTATGCGGTCACTCAGGAAGATATAAATAAAGGACTTGTAATCAATGAAGCGGAAGTTATAGCAAAGGATCCTGAGGATTCAGAGGTCTCATCTAAGGATGACGCGGAGACTAAGCTCGGACAGATCGCGTCCTGCGCTGTCACAAAGAAAGTGTCCGTGACAAAAATCTCATCAACTGATGCAAAGCCGGGCTATGAGATAAGATACGATTTCACAGCATCAAATACGGGCAATACGACCCTCACGGAAGTGACATTTGCGGATGAGATGCTGGAAAATGCAGAAAAAGAAATAACCTGGGAATGGGAGAATGAAGGAGTTCTTCTTCCCGGCCAGACAATAAACGGTCATGCTGTATATTCCCTTACTCAGGACGACATCAGTGCGGGAAAGGTCACTAATGTGGTGATTATGAATGCGAAGGATCCGAAAGGTGATCCCGTTGAACCCGCCCGGGCTGAAGTCATCACAATTGTCGAGAAAAGCGCATCCCATACAATTGTGAAGAAAGTCGACAGAGAAATCATCGAAAAGGCAAAAGCAGGGGATGCCTTAAATTATACAATGGTATACAGAAATACGGGAAATGTGGTCCTGCAGGAGATTTCATTTGCCGATGAAATGCTTAAAAAAGCCGGTATCGATATTCAGTGGGACTGGTCAGAGACTGAATCCCACGGTGAGACAAAAGTCCTTCGTCCCGGCGAGTCAATCACCGGCACAGCGGCCTATAAGATTACACAGGCGGATATTGACTCGGGAAAAATCACAAATAGGATCACTGTGAGTGCCCTTGATTCCGACGGGAATCCGCTGGAGCCGGCTGCAAGTGAAGTGGCGACACAGCTTATACAGACCTCTAAGATAACCGTAAAAAAGAGCGTCGATAAGATATCGCTGAACAATCCGAAGGACGGTGCTGTGCTGACTTACACGTTCAGCATTGCAAATGAAGGCGGAACGACTCTTAGGGATATTACCCTCACCGACTCCCTTGCCGGACATGGTCTGTCTGAAATAAAAATGAATTATCCCGACATTACACATGAGCTTAAGCCGGGCAGCACGATGACCGCAACGGCCGCTTACTCTCTGACGGCGGCAGATATTAAGGCAGGTAAAGTATTGAACTCGGTATACGCGAGTGCCAGGGATCCCTATAAAAAAGATGTGACTTCGCAAAAATCAGAGGTTACAACGAAAATCATTGTTCCAGTCACACCTACACAGGCTCCTACAAAAACGCCGAGTCCGGTCCCGACGATTCAGCAGGTCAGGTATTCGACCCAGACGGTGACGTCCCCGAAGACGGGTGATAATACGGCAGGCATTATCTTTGCACTCACAGTGCTGGCGGTCTCTCCTGTATTGTTTACTGTTCTTATTAAAAAGTATCAAAACGCCGGAAAGACACGCTGAAATCGTTTTGACCCACTTAATAAATGGCTGAGAGAGAAATGGCTTAGGGTCATTTCTCTCTTTTATTTCGCAAATGAAGTTCAAATTGTATTGCTATAACTCACGGATTGAAACTATAATTAGTGTGTATGCCTTGAGACTTGTCTTATCATGCCGTTGAGGGCAGGAGTACTGTATGGACTGTAAGGAAGCGAAGAACAGAGTGAACGGCTATATAGAGGGTACGCTTACGGACAGGGAGTGTTCGGAGTTCATTGAGCATGTCCGCTCATGTCCCGACTGCTATGATGAGCTCGAGACATATTTCATTATTGGCTATGCGCTTGATTATCTGGATTCAAAGGACGGTACGGAAAGGTCTTTTGACATGAATAAACTTCTTGAAGATGATCTTCGCAGGTGCGAGAGACGAATTTCAGGGTCAAAACTCATGAAAAATCTGACCAGGGTGTGTGTGACTATTTCCGAGCTGAGCCTCGCAATCGGCTTTGCCGTCACTGCAATCCCCGGCGCAGAGGAGTTCGTGATCAACCTGCTGAAGCTGTTCAAGGCCCAGTGATATGAACCGAAAGGACAATGCACATGAATAAGAAGATACTGCTTGTTGACGGATATAGTATACTCTTCAGGGCGTTTTACGGAATGCCTCTGTCCATGACTACCCCGGACGGCGTTCACACTAACGCCGTTTACGGATTTCTGGCTATTCTGCGTAAAGTGATCGAGGAGGAGAAGCCGGATTACATAGCGGTCGCGTTCGATAAGAAAGCGCCGACTTTCCGACATAAAATGTATGAAGAATACAAGGGCAACCGCCAGGCGGCTCCACCTGAATTCCACGAGCAGGTGCCGCTTGTCAAGGAGCTCCTTGAGTCCATGGACATCACCCACCTGTCACTTGAAGGATGGGAGGCAGATGATATTCTCGGTACGCTGTCAAGAAAAGCTGAGGCGGAAGGAATCGACGTTTCACTTGTGTCCGGAGACCGTGATCTGCTGCAGGTCGCGACCGATAAGACTGAGATCATCATACCGAAGACATCCAAAGGCCAGACGACATATGAGCATTACTATGCCTCTGACGTCTATGAATCCCTCGGAGTCACACCTCTTGAGTTCATAGATATGAAGGCACTTATGGGAGATTCTTCCGACAATATACCCGGCCTGCCCGGTGTCGGTCCGAAGACCGCGTCTGCAATTATCAGCACATACCATTCTATTGAGAATGCGCACGAGCATGTGGACGAGATCAAGCCGAAGAAGGCCCAGACCGCCATGCGCGAGCATTTTGATCTCGCGGTCCTCTCAAAGGACCTGGCGACGATTCGGCTGGATGCTCCGATTGACGTCAACATTGAAGATCTCATCGTGAAAAACATTTACAACGAGAGATCCTACGACGTCATTAAAAAGCTGAACTTCAAGTCTCTCTTTAAGTTCTTTGAGAGTGAAGCGGCGGATAAGGCTCCCGAAGCGGTCGTGAACATTGTGACCGGAAAGGCGGAGTGTGAGAGTGTGTATGCCAATGCATTCTTCTTCCTCATGAATCCTTCCTCTAGGGACAGGACGATCGGTATCGATGTCATCTGTGAACGGCATACGGCCTATGCATACGGACTTGCCTACGATGATAAATACTATGGAATCGTTGTGGGCGGTGACATTACAGCTGATTATCTTGCAGCGAAGAGCAGGGATCTTATGCTCGATGCCGCCAAAAACGGTGTACGTGTTGCGACCTGCAACGGCAAGTCACTTTTGAAACTTACCGGGATTCCGAAGGCGGAGACTCTGTTCGACTGTATTGTGGCAGCTTATCTCATCGATCCGCTGAAATCTGACTGGAAATATGATGATGTGGCGTCGGGGTATCTGCAGAAAGCGGTAAAATCCGAGGAGGAGCTGATCGGTAAGAAGGGCCCCGGAGCATTTGTCAAG